>JASHSR010000394.1 GCA_030038645.1 Gammaproteobacteria bacterium | reverse complement strand
ACGAGCGGCCAGCGCTCGCCGATGCGGGCGAGCAGCTCCTTGGAGGGGACGACCAGCTCCGGCTGCCAGTGATTGCGGTTGCCCACGTCCATGTACTCGATGAATCGCACGATGACGCCGGTGCCCCGGAACCGCTCGATCAGGCTCAGGATGGTGTGATCGTTCACGCCACGCTGCGCGACGGCGTTGATCTTGATGGGCGCGAGACCGGCGCGCTGCGCGTGGTCGATGCCGTCGAGCACTTCCTCGATCCCGCCGAAGCCCCCGCTCATGCGCGCAAAGACCTCGGGGTCGAGGCTGTCGAGGCTCACCGTGATGCGATGCAAGCCCGCGGCCTTGAGCTCCGCCGCATGCTTCGCGAGCAGGACGCCGTTCGTCGTGAGGGCAACGTCCTCGACGCCAGGAATGGTCGTCAGGTCGCCGATGAGGTCGGCCAAGTTCGCGCGCAGGAGCGGCTCACCGCCGGTGAGGCGCAGCTTGCGTGCGCCGAGGCGCACGAAAAGCCGCGCGAGCCGCACGATCTCGTCGAAGGAGAGCCGCTCGGTCGACTTCAAGAACCGATACGCCTCGTGGAACTGCTCCCGAGGCATGCAGTACGGGCAGCGGAAGTTGCACCGGTCCATCACCGAGATGCGCAGGTCGCGCAAGGGGCGCTGGAGCGTGTCGCGGGGGCGCGGCACGCCGAGGGGGACGACGAATTCCGACGGAGAGGTCATGACGACTGCTCGGGGCTCCAACCTTATGACCGCTGAAACCCGAGGAAGATCGCGGCCCTCACCAGCGATACAGCCGGGCGACGAAGCCCTTCGGAAACGTGCCGGGCCCCGCAGGCAGCTCGACGAAGCCTTCGGTCCCGCCGAGCGCGACGAAATCGCCCGAGCCGTTCGTGGGGCAGGGGACGGCCCACGCGCGGCCCCACTCGTCGACTTCCGTGCGCACCGGGAGAAAGGAGGCGAGCTCCGTCGCGACCTCGAACGGGCCGCATAGCGCGATCTTCTCCGGCTGCGGCGCCGGAGTCTCTCCCATCGCGGCGAACAGCGCTGGGATGACGTAGCGCGCAAGGCACACCAGCGTCGAGACGGGGTTTCCCGGCAGCGCGAACACGGCGGCGCCCGTCGGACCGATGCCGAACCAGAGCGGTTTGCCAGGCCGCTGCGCCACGCGGTGGAAGATCGTCCGGGCTCCGAGCTCGCTCAGCACTCGCGGCACCAGGTCGAAGCGGCCCGCGGAAACGCCACCGCTCAAGATGAGGACATCGTGCGTGTCGAGGTGGAACCGCAGGCGGCTTCGCAGCGTCTCGGGCTCGTCCCGCACATGGTCCTCCGCCACCCGCTGGAATCCGTGGCATCTGAGCGCGGCGAGGATGCCGTAGACGTTGGAGCGCCGGACTTGATGCGGCAGAACGGTCTCGCCGGGCTCGACGAGCTCGTTGCCGGTCGAGATGACGGCGAGGGTGGGTTGATGGCTCACCCGCACGCGCGCCATCCCGGCCGACGCCGCGATCGCGACCTCGGGCGCCGCGAGCCGCGTGCCGGCCGCGAGCAGCAGCGATCCCTGCTGCGTATCGCTGCCCCTGCGGTGAACGTATTGCCACGGCTCGACGGACACGCCGGCCGCGAGCTCGGCCTCGCCCTCGGTCACCGTGAGCTGCTCGACCGGGATGACCGCATCGCAGCCGCCCGGGAGGACGGCGCCGGTCATCACCTCGATGCAGCCGCTTCGCGAGGCGAGGGCGAGAGGCGCATCTCCCGCGGCCTGCATCGCTTGGATGCGCAATCGCCGAACCCCCTCGCGGGGTGCGGCGCTGTCGAGCGCGATGCCATCCATGACGACACGGTCGAAGGGCGGTTGGTCCCGCTCGGAGTAGATGTTCTCCCGCAGGACCGCGCCGGAGCACTGCGCGAGCGGCAGAGACTCGATCGGCAGACAGGGCAGGTGCTGCCCGATCAGCCGCTCGGCCTCCGCGATGGTCAGCATGGTCGCGCACTCTCGACGGCACCGCCCGCAGCGGGCGGTGCGCCTCAGCTCTTGCTCTTGTGCTTCGCCTTGAAGATCTTCACCTGCTCGTTGAAGTGGTTCGTCAAGGTCGTCACCGCATCGACGGCGGCGTCGTTCTTCTGGATCAGGATGTTGTCGAGCTCCGCCTTCTGCTTGTCGTACGCCTTCTTCTGATCCGGGGTCATCTTGGTCGGATCCTGGGTGGAGAGCGCCTGATCGTGCTCGAGCCGCAGGCAGTCGGTATAGGCCTTGATGTCGGCGTTGTAGGCCTTGATGGCCGATTCGCCGGCCAGCATCTCCTGCAGGCTCGCCGTGTTGCCGTCCGGAATGTGGTCCGGAGGCCTCGGATAGCTGCAAGTCGCATACGCCCGCCCGCCGGCAAGAGCCGCAAGGAACAGAATCATCGGTAAGGTCTTCATTTTAGGGTTCCTCCAGAGCATATCTTATGCGATTTCGCCGGAGGCGGAAGACGGTCCGCGAGGCCGTGAGGTAGGGCAGAGCTCGCCCCGGTTGGCGGCTGCGCGGCGTGCCATACGGCCCCGGAGGGGGGCCTCCTATGCCAGGGGGGGCGCCCCGTGCCGACGCCATTCGGCCCGGTCTATGCCTCTAACGTTGCGCCGGGTCCCGATACCGGAATCGGTGGCATGCACGCCACGGCAGGCCCCGATTGGGCCGGCGCCGGGTTGCCGGGCAGCCTCCTGATCGCGCCGATGCTCGATTCATGGCTGCGGAGATCGACGCTCGCGGGGGCGTTACCGGCCCAGGAGTCCGCCAGAGCCGCGGTCGCGAATGCCGTTGCGGATGCCGTGCCCCTCACGGCGGCACGAATCAAGGCGGTGCTCGAGCCGGCCTGAGCGGCCCGCCGGGAACTTCGCCGACCGGCGCGCATTGGCGAGAAGGAGCCGCGGGAAGGAGCGAGGATGCCACGCGCGTTATGGAAGGGAGCGATCTCATTCGGCTTGGTGTACATCCCGGTGGAGGTGCATCCTGCCTCGCAGGAGTCCACGCTTCGCCTGCATCTGCTCGACAAGCGCGACTTCTCCCCCGTCGGCTACCGGCGCATCAACAAGGAGACGGGCAAGGAGGTCGAGTGGCAGAACATCGTCAAGGGCTATGAATACGAGAAGGGCAAGTACGTCGCGCTCTCGGAGGCGGATTTCCGCGAGGCGAACGTGAAGGCGAGCTACACCATCGACATCGCGAGCTTCACCGAGCGGCACAACATCGCGCCCGAGTTCTACGAGACGCCCTACTATCTCGCTCCGGAGCGGGGCGGCGAGAAGGTCTACGCGCTGCTGCGCGAGGCACTGCTCAAGACGCAGCGCGTCGCCGTCGCGAGCATCGTCATCCGCGGACGGCAGCACCTCGCGGCGCTCGGCGCCGACGAGCGTGCGCTCAAACTCAACACCCTGCGCTTTGCCGAGGAGCTGCGCGGTGTCGAAGGCTTCGAGCTGCCGGCGCGCGGCGCCAAGGCCGCCGGCCTCAACGCGAAGGAGCTCGCGATGGCCGAGAAGCTGATCGAGGAGATGAGCGCCCCGTTCGAGCCGCAGAGCTGGCGCGACACCTACCGGGACGATCTGATGCGGCGGATCGAGGAGAAGATCCGCAAGGGCCAGACCCACGAGCTCGCGCCCGAGGCCGCCGCCGAGGAGCCGCGCTCCGCGCAGGTCATCGATCTGATGGCGGCGCTGCGAAAGAGCCTCCAGCGGCGTGGCCAGAAGGCTTCTGAAGGCGGCGCTCGCGGCGCGGAGATTCGGGAGGGGCCGCCGTCCCGGGCGGGCCCGGCGTCCCATGCATTGCGCGCGCGGCGCAGGGCTCCGAGCGCGGCGCATCGCAAGCGCGCGTAGGATCCGGCGGCGGAGCCGCATCGGATCCACAGGCGAGGCGGCACAGACTGCGGCGGGGAGCGGATGACACACGCACGCAAGCTCGACGCGTACCGCGCGAAGCGCGACTTTACGAAGACGGCCGAGCCGCGGGGCTCGCGCGCGGCGGCACCGGGATCTCCACAGCTGCGTTTCGTCGTGCAGAAGCACGCCGCCCGCCGCCTGCATTACGATTTGCGTCTCGAGCTCGATGGCGTCTTCAAATCCTGGGCGGTGACTCGCGGCCCCTCGCTCGATCCGGCGGACAAGCGCCTCGCCGTCGAGGTGGAGGACCATCCTCTCGAGTACGGCGACTTCGAGGGCACCATTCCGAAGGGCGAGTACGGCGGCGGCACCGTGCAGCTCTGGGACCGCGGCTACTGGCTGCCGGACGCCGGCGAATCGCCCAGGCGGGCGCTCGAGGCGGGCGAGCTCAAATTCACCCTGCTCGGCGAGCGGCTCAAGGGGCGCTTCGTCCTGGTGCGTATCCGCAATCCTCGCGGGGCAGGCCGGGCGGCCGGCCGCGAGTCGGACCGGGCCGCAGGTCGGGAAGCCGGCCGGCGCAACTGGCTGCTCATCAAGCGGCGCGATGAGGCGGCGGAGGAAGTCGGCACGGCGGCTGAGAGCGCCGGCGGCGTAGGGCGCCGGCGCGCCGACCGAGCGAGTCAGCGCCAGCCGCCGCTCCTCGACGAGGACCGCTCCGTCGCGTCGGGCCGCACGATGGAGATGATCGCGGCGGGCAACGGGCCGGCGCCGCGGCCGTTCATGACGCGCGGCCGAGTGATCGCGAGGGCCGATGCGGTGTGGCACTCGAATCGGAGCGGAGCCTCGGGCGGTGGAAACGGACCCGCCACGGCGCGCTCGCAGCCGAGGACCGCTCGCGAATCGACACGCCGCGCGCGCGGCGCAGCTCGCGACAAACGCGCCGCGGCGGTGGCGGGGCCCATGCCTGGCTTCGTGCCTCCTCAGCTCTGCAGGCTCGTGGACCGCCCGCCGGGCGGCGGGGGGTGGGCGCACGAGATCAAGTTCGACGGGTATCGGCTGCAGCTGCGGGTCTCGAGCGGATCCGCGCACCTGAAGACGCGCAAAGGACTCGACTGGACCGACAAGTTCGCAACGATCGCCGCGGAAGCGCGCGAGCTGCCCGACTGCCTCATCGACGGTGAAGCCGTCGCGCTCGACCGGCACGGGGTGCCGAGCTTCGCGGCGTTGCAAGCGGCGCTCGCCGCGCACGACACTCGCAACGTCGTGTTCTTCGCGTTCGATCTGCTCTATGGCGGCGGCCGCGATCTGCGGCGGTTGCCGCTCGAAGAGCGCAAGAAGCGGCTGCAGGCGCTGCTCGCGCCGCGGGCGAATGCCGAGCACGTCCGCTACGTCGACCACTTCGAGAGCGGAGCGGACGCGCTGCTCAAGTCGGCGTGCCGCATGCAGCTCGAGGGCATCGTCTCCAAGCGGCTCGATGCGCCGTACACGTCCGGACGCGGTGACGCCTGGACCAAGGCGAAGTGCCGCGGAGGACAGGAAGTGGTGATCGGAGCCTGGACGGGCGAGCGGGGCGCGTGCCGGTCGCTGCTCGCCGGGGTCTTCTCCGAGGGCCGCTTGATCTACGTCGGGCGGATCGGTACCGGTTACGGCGCCGAGGTGGTGAGGGCGCTGCTCAAGCGGCTCGTGCCGCTCGCGAGCGATGTCAACCCCTTCAGCGGCGCACCGCCTCCCACGCGGAAATCCGACGTGCACTGGGTCCACCCGGAGCTCGTGGCGGAAATTGAGTTCTCCGGCTGGACCGGCTCGGGGATGATCCGGCAGGCCGCGTTCAAGGGATTGCGGGAAGACAAGCCCGCTCGCGAGGTCACGACGGAGTTGCCCGCGGAGCCGACGGCCGAGCGCTCGCCCGAGGAGCCGCTCGCGCGCGCGGCCGGACGGCGCGTTGCGCACCACGCTCGACGGCACGTTGCGCGCCGCGCGGAGTCGTCCGCCGAGGACAGTCCGCTCGTGCTCGGCGTTCGAATCTCAAATCCCGACAAGCCGCTCTGGCCGCATGCGAACGACGGCCGGCCGGTGACGAAGCTGGAGCTGGCGCAGTACTACGCGAGCGTCGGGTCGTGGATGATCGGCCATCTCACGGGCCGCCCGTGCTCGCTCGTTCGAGCGCCGGACGGCATCGGCGGCCAGCATTTCTTCCAGCGTCACGCGATGCCCGGCACCTCCTCGCTTCTGGAAACGACGAAAGTCTCAGGCGACCGCAAGCCGTACCTGAGGATCGATCGCGTCGAGGGCCTTGTGGCTGCTGCGCAGATTGCCGCCGTCGAGCTCCACCCCTGGAACTCGCAGCCCGGCACGCCCGACCGGCCGGGGCGGCTGGTGCTCGACATCGATCCCGCGCCGGACGTGTCGTTCGACCGCGTCGTCGCAGCCGCTCTCGAGCTGCGCGAGCGCCTCGAGTCACTCGGCCTCGAATGCTTCTGCAAGACGACGGGGGGCAAGGGCCTGCACGTCGTCACGCCGCTCGCCGGCGGCGAGCGGATCGACTGGCCGACCGCGAAGACCTTCGCGCAGACCGTTTGCGCGCAGATGGCCGCGGACGGCCCGGACCGGTATCTCGTCACGATGTCGAAGAAGGCGAGGGCGGGGCGGATCTATCTCGATTACCTGCGCAACGATCGCTTCGCGACGGCCGTCGCTCCGCTCTCGCCGCGCGCTCGCGAGGGGGCGCCGGTCTCGATGCCCCTTCAGTGGAGTCAAGTGCGGGCCGGCCTCGCTCCGGCCCGCTTCACGCTGCGGACAGCGCCGGGCCTGCTCGCAAAGACGAGACCGTGGAGCGGCTACGACGAGGCGGCGCGGCCGCTCGGGCGCGCGATCGAGCGTCTGACCGGCGCGGCGGCGCGGGGCGCACGGACGCCGCCGTCACGGGCGTCAGATCCACGGGCGTCGCGCCCACGGTCGGCGGGCGCGGCGGCATCGAACGGGCGGCCGTCGGTCGGGCGATGAGCCCAAAGGGCGAGCGAGCGCCGGGAGCGGGCAGCCGTCGGATGAGACTCGAAGTATCCGCGCCCCGGGAATGCCGATAGAATCGGCCGGCCGCGCCCGTAGCTCAGTTGGATAGAGCATCAGGCTTCGAACCTGAGGGTCGGGGGTTCGAATCCCTCCGGGCGCGCGGATTGACGCGCGGGCTGATCACCGGAAATTCTGGTCCCGGCGAGAGCCCGTCGCGAGTCATCACCCGATAGTCCGCGCAATCGTCGTTCCGGCCTGCTCGAATACGGCGTTAGGTATCTGGCGAAATTGGGGAGTCGGGTGCGGTAGCAGCATGAATCGAGTATCTGGGAAATCCGGCCCTTTATACAACTCGCCACCAGCCGGCCAATTAAATCCAGCGAGCCGATTCCAGTATCTTCGGTAGCTCTTGCCGTAACAAATCACCGCGTTCGGTCGATGCGCGTCGATCAGTGCTCGCAGCGATTGGATGCGTACAGGGGCTACATGCCGTCGATACGCGACTCGGGTTTGCAGGTATCCGATGTTTGTCCATGACTCGCGCGCAATGGCTTGTCCCGCGCCGTAATTCCAAACTCCTATCCCGGGGGATGGCAAAGGGAATAGCTCCAGAAAGGCATAAGGCTCATTCGGGTCACCAAACTGGCTGGCCTGGTATCGCCGCACCTGATCCTGGGTTATGGGGCCTGCAATGTCAGCGATCGCGTTCTGGTATGCGAGAATTACCCGTATCAACTTTGCCCAGGTTCGTTGCTCTTCGGCATTCGGACCGAATAGCCGTCCCATCCCGATGGCGACGTGATATCCGTTTGCATCCTCAACTCGCCGCCGGCCGCGCTTTTCCCAGATATTTAGGCGATCCCTGACCTCTTGCAGATTAGTGCCGCCACCTTCTTCCATGCCTATGAACCAGATGTGGCCGGCAAGATTTCCATATCCGAAAAACTCCGGTATGAATTTTTCGAGGAGACCTGAGTCCAGCATTTCGTCTTTCATTGCTCGGACATCCATCTTCTAATACACAGGAGGTCGGGAAATTTTGGCACGCGACTCTTGTTCAATCTTCGCGCGCACCCTGCCCGCAGACTGAGGCGAGCTGTGCCGTCAGTGAGCGATGCGCCCGCGTGACAGCGGGCTGCTGTAGAAGACGATCTCGTCGCTCATGACAGCTACCTCGAATTCAAACACTCCGGACGAGCGGCATCGCTTCCCTGGGCGTCGCCTTGCTGGGCATCGCCTCCCTGGGCGACGCATACGATCGTCGAGAGCGAGAAGCTCGGCTCGCCGGGGTCCTCGAACTCGAGCTCGGCGTAGAGCGCAGTGTAGGGATCGATCAGGCGGCGGATGCAGAGATAGCCTCCGCTCGACGGCTCGCAGGGGCGCGATGTCCAATGGGAGCGGGTGAAGTCGCGCGACTTGCTGATCGCGCTCCAGGCGAGCACGCGGATGGGCGCGCGATCGGCGCGCACCGCCAGCGCGAGCTGCCCTGAGGACGGCTCGAACGTCCAGGTCACATCGGGAAGCGGCCGGTGATGCGCCGAGTAGCGGTAGAGCGCGCTCAGGTTGCCCATCAGGCGCTCGATGTCCCGCAGATCGTGTCCCTGATTCGGCAGGTAGAGCACTCGCTTCTCCTGCGGCAGGCCACCCCAGTAGAGCTTGAGCGCATCGACCGGCCAGTAGGGATCGTTCGTCCCGAGCAGGATGAGCTTGGGCATGGTGAGCTCGGCGCGGTAGCTGTAGGGATCGACGATGGAGACGAGCTCGCGCCCGAGCGGCGTGCTCATCCGCTCGGGGAAGTGAATCGCCTCGTATTCCTCGATCGCCGGCGAGAGGCCGCCGAAGGTCTTGCGCTGCAGCCCGACCTGCGCCGGCATGTCGAGCATCGCGATGACCATGGGCGCTACGCTCGCGACCCGCGGGTCGACGGCGGCGAGCAGCCAGGAGGTCCAGCCGCGCTTCGATGCGCCCGTGACGGTGAAGCGCGCGATGGCGAGGCCCCAGTCGCGGCGCGCGAGCTGCTGCACGGCGTCCATCGCGCGGGCCGCGCTCTTCACCATCGGCAGAAGCAGCGGCCAATCGGAATCGCCGGTATTCAAATAGCGATCGAACGTGTAGGCGACGAGCGCATCCTCCCTGCGCCCAAACAGCGGCTCGAAAGGCACCTGGCGAACGACCGCGACGGGCGCGCGCAGCACCTCGGCCAGGCGCTCGAAGATGTACGCGCTGTCCGGGATCGCCTGCCCGATTCCCCGCTCGTACTGCGGATGCCAGCTGCCTCCGTCGATGTAAAGGAATGCCTGACGGCTCGAGTCGTCGAGGCGCGCGGGGCGTATGACGAACAGCTGATGCTTCCAGGCGATACCGCGCCAAGTTTGAGACGTGAGGATCGCCTCGATGAACTCGGACGAGCCGATCCGGCCCGAGCTCACCTCCCGCCAGGAATAGCTCGGATCCGGCGCGGAGAGGTACTGCTCGAGCTCGCCCGAGGCGTGCGCGGCGCCGAGCGCGCTTGCGAGCACGCAGAGAAGGACCGGGGCGGCGAGTCGAGTCATGGGCTCAAGTTTAACTGGAACCGTCGGCGAAACCCGACCGTCCTGTCGCCGGTTTCCGACGGATTGCAAGAACCCGGACGAGAACGTAGCGTTCGCGCCCTGGAGGCAACGATCGGAGACCTCATCATGTCCGTCTCATTCTCTCGCGTGCGTTCTTACGGATTGTTGCAAACTTTGTGCGTCTGCGCGGCGCTCGCGCTCAGCGCCTGCGGC
The DNA here is from genome assembly GCA_030038645.1 of Gammaproteobacteria bacterium. GTDB lineage: Bacteria > Pseudomonadota > Gammaproteobacteria > Steroidobacterales > Steroidobacteraceae > JASHUC01. The sequence continues at coordinate 6,310 of JASHSR010000394.1, read as the reverse complement.
GGCGGGGATTCGATGGGCTCGGCGTCGAGCCCCGATTCCGGGGCCTCTCTCACTCCCACCATGGCGGCGTCCTGCAACGGCGCGAGCTGCGGCCAGCTCCTCACCACGCTCACGGATACTCAGGGCGAGTTCCTGAGCTACATCGTGTCGCTCACCTCGCTGCAGTTGCAGACCGCGAACGGCACGTCGGTCGAAACGCTTCCCGCCGCGACGCAGGTCGATTTCGCCCAGCTCGTCGACTTGGGCGAGGTGCTCGGCGCCGGACAGATTCCCTCGGGCAACTACGTGAGCGTGACGCTGACGCTCGACTACAGCAACGCCCAGATCACCGTGGACAACAGCTCCGGCACTGCGGTGTCACTCGCGCCCGTGGACGCGAACGGTAATCCCCTGACCGGCGCGCTGACCGTGACGGTGCAGCTCGACAACGCCCACTCCCTGGTGATCACGCCGGGCGATGTCGCGCGACTCGCTCTGGATTTCAACCTGGCCGCATCGAATACCGTCAATCTCACGGCGGATACCGTGCAAGTCGAGCCGACGCTGGCCGCGAGCATCGTTCCTTCCAATACTCTGCCGGTCCGCGTCCGCGGCACGCTCGCGAGCGCGAGCACGACGGGCAGCGACTTCGTCGTCGATGTCGAGCCCTTCCGCATGCAGGGCGCGAGCGCGGGCCAGGTGACCGTGCAAGTCGCCTCCACGACGACCTATCAGATCAACGGCACGGCGTACGTCGGCTCGGCCGGCCTCGCAGCGCTCGCGGCGGCATCGAGCGGCACGATGGTGGCCGCCTTCGGCACGCTGCAGACCGGGACACAGACGCTCACGGCGACGAGCGTCCTCGCCGGGACCAGCTTGCAGAGCCCTTCGCAAGACGAGATCTCCGGTGCGGTCGTCGCGGCGAGCGCGACGAGCAGCGCGACGACACTCACGGTCCGTGACGCCACGTGGACCCGGCCCAACGGCAGCTTCCAGTTCGAGCCCGACGAAGTGACGGTGACCGCCGGACCCAACACGGTCGTCACGGAGGAAGGGCAAACGGGCAGCTACTCGGTCGCGGACATCTCGGTCGGCCAGCAGGTCGACATCTTCGGCACCGCGAGTCAGGCTGCGGGCGGCGCCCTGAGCCTCGATGCGACGGCGGGCGAGGCGCAGCTCGACTACACCCCGGCCTGGGGCGTCGTGACCAACCTCGCTGCCGGGAGCAGCATCACGCTCAATCTCGAGTCCCTGGATGGACTCGCGCCGAGCGTCTTCAACTTCTCTGGCACCGGAACCTCAGCGTCCAATGATGCGAGCGCCGCGTCGTACGCCGTGAGCACAGGCGATCTGAGCCAGTCGGGCCTCAGCGTGGGCTTCCCGGCGCGCGTGACCGGCTTCGTGGCGCCCTTCGGAGGGGCGCCGCCGGATTTCACTGCCCAAACGCTCGTCAACTATGCCGCGGTGACGGATCAGCTCGTGGCGAGCTGGGGGCGGGCGGGCTCCACTGCGGCGTTCACCGGACTTTCGGCCACCAGCACCTCGCTCACGCTCGATCTCGCGAACGTGGTTCAGGACTTCATCGCGATCGGTCCGGAGCGTCTCGAATTGACCACGCTCGCCAGTGCACCGACGATCGTTTCCAGCACGGCGAGCGGTGATGTCTTCACCATCGGGCACGCGGGAAAGCTCAAAGTCCAGAACTTCAATACCTTCTCGGCATTCGTGAGCGCCTTGGCCACCGATCTCGACGGCACCACGGCGGTCATCACGGTGGCCGCGGCCGGTGAGTACGACGCCACGTCCGACACGTTCACGGCGAGCGGCGTGGCCGTGCTGCTCAGCGACTGACCGCAGGTCTGCCGGCGCCGGCCGCGCCGCGAGTGCCGGGAGCAGGCGTTGCTCAGGCTCCCGGCGTCCCGGCGCTATCGCGGAGCCTCGCCGAAGCGAAAGCCCGAGATCTGCCAGCCCATCATCCGGCCGCTGAACGCGTGGGAGCCTCGATCGAGCCCGCCCGCTCCGGCCGCGACCATCAGGGGCATCAAATGCTCCTCGCGCGGGTGAGCGAAGCGGGCGGCGGGAGCGAGCGCCCAGCGCACGAGCTCGGCGTTCCGACGCTCCGGGGAGGGCGCGCATGCGGCCTGCGTGAGCCACGCATCGAAGCGCTCCGATTCGGGAATGCGCGCATTCTCGATGGAGGCGATGTGCAGGTTGTGAAAGCTCATGCCGCTCCCGACGATCAGCACGTCGCGGCGGCGGAGCGGCTCGAGCGCCGCGCCGATGGCGAGGTGCGCGGCCGGATCGAGGCCGCGCTGCAACGACAGCTGCACGATCGGCACGTCGGCGCGCGGATAGATGAGCTTGAACGGCACGAACACGCCGTGGTCGAGGCCGCGCCGGCTCTCCTCGCGCGCCGGGAATCCGGCCGCTCGGAGCAGCTCGAGCACCTCGCGGGCGAGCGCCGGCGCGCCCGGCGCCGGATATTGCAGGTGATAGGTGTGCTCCGGGAAGCCGTAGTAGTCGTAGAGGAGGGCGGGGCGCTCCTGCACGTTCACGGCGATCGGGTCCTCCTCCCAGTGTCCGGAGACGACGAGCACCGCCTTCGGCACGCGGCCGATCGATGCGGCAAGCGCACCGAGCCAGCTCGCGAGCCCCGCCCAGGGGTTCGGAGTCGGATACTCCCACTCCATGTAAAAGCAGGGCCCGCCGCCGTGAGGAATGTAGAGCGTCGGCAGGGCGCTCGTGGGGCCTGACATCGCTGCGCGCATGCTCATCTGACGCTTATTGTAGCGCTCGAGCGCTCTCGGGCCTGCGCGCCCGCGCCTCGAGCGCACACCGGCCCGTGGTGGCCCGCGCCGGGCGCGGCCCGGCCTCGTTAAAGTTGAAGCCGCAACGGCCGATACCTGGTCAGCCCGAACCACGGGCGCTGTTGACATAGCATCGATGCCAGCTGTCGGCCGCAGGGCCTTGCCCAGGACAGTCAGTGCGGATGGACTCGGCCGCCGAGGCCCTGCCGTGCGCGGACGCCGTCTGCTCCTCCTGGGCCTGGGGTGCGCCGTTCTCGCCGGGCAGCTCGCGTTCCTCGCTCTCGCCTACGCGGCACACGGCCTCGATGGACACGCGCTCGCCGGCGCTCCGAGCCTCGCGTGGGTCGCGCTGCTCTTCGGGACTCCCTGGGCTTGGCACTGGCTCGCGCGCCGGCCGCGTCCCTGGCCGGCATCGGCGGGGGCGGCCGCGGACGCCGAGCACCACTGGGCTGTTCTCGTCTCGCGTCACAGCGGCATCTCGGTCGCCATCACCGACCCGCAGCATCGGATTCAGTGGGTGAACGAGACCTTCACGCGGATCACGGGCTACACCCAGGAGCAGGCGCGCGGGCGCAGCGCCGGCGACCTGCTCTTCTTCGACGGGACCGACATGGCGACCGTCAAGCGGGTGCGTGAGCTCTACGCCCAGAAGTCCGGGGCCCTGTTCGAGGTGCTGATCCGCACGCGGGACGGACACGAGCGCTGGGTCGAGGCCGATCTGGAAGCGCTGCTCGACGAGCGGGGCGAGGTGGAGGGATACATCGCGCTGCACCGGGACGTGACGGAGCAAGTGCGCGTGCGCGAGGCGATGCGGCTCAGCGAGCATCGCGCGCGGATGATGATGGAGGGCGCGAACCTCGGGACGTGGGAGCTCGACATGCAGCGCGGCACCGTCGCGCTCAACGAGGCCTTCTGCAAGATGCTGGGGTACGAGCCGCACGAGCTCATCCTGGGCCCCCAGGGCCTGCGTGAGCTCTGTCACCCGGACGATCGCGCGGGGGCCGACCAGGCCGTCGGCGAGGTGATCGCCGGCCGCTCGGACCTGTTCCGGGGCTCGCACCGGCTGCGCGCGAGAGACGGCTCGTGGCGCTCGGTGCTCGGCGCGGGCGGCGTGCTCGAGCGCTCGCCGGACGGCACGCCGCTGCGGCTCTTCGGCGTGCAGATCGACGTGACCGAGCAGAGGCGGGCGGACGACGAGCGCCGCCGCGCCGCCGAGCACCTGGCGGTCATCGCCGCCAACGTGCCCGGGATGATCTTTCAATGGCGGCTCAACTGCGACGGGCAGCCGCAGTTTCTGTACGCGAGCCCCGGGGCGCGCGACCTCTACGGCGTGAGCCCGGAGGAGTTGATGAGCAACGAGCGGAGCATGTCGGAGTTCCTCGTCAATCCCGAGGAGAACACGCTCGACCGCGCCGCCATGCTGCATTCCGCCGCGACCCTCACGCCGTGGCACGCCGAGCACCGCCTGATCACCTCTGAGGGCGAGGTGCGCTGGCTCGAGGCGAACGCCATCCCGCAGCGCAACCCCGACGGCAGCACGACGTGGACGGGCTACGTGAACGACGTGACCCGGCGCAAGCTTGCCGAGGAGGAGCTGCGCGTGAGCGAGGAGAAGCTGCGCAGCCTCTACGACCTCTCGCCGCTCGGCATCGCGCTGAGCGACAGCGAAGGGCACTTCCTGCAGACCAACTACGCGATGGAGGTGATCACCGGCTACTCCCGCCAAGAGCTCGCCAGCATGAACTGGTGGGACTGGGCGGCGGACCACGGCAACGAGGACCAGCGCCAGCGAATCCAGAGCCTGGTGCAGAGCGGGCGCTTCGGCCCGCTCGAGAAGGAGCTCACGCGCAAGGATGGATCGAAGGTGCCCGTGCAGGTGACGGGCATCATGGTCACCGCGAGCGACGGCACGCGGCTCATGTGGTCCATGATCGAGGACATCGCCGCCCGCAAGCGCGCGGAGCAGCGCATCTCGTTCCTCGCCTATCACGACCCGCTCACCGGGCTCGACAACCGCCTGGGCCTCAGAACGCGGCTCGCCGAGGCGCTGACGACCGCAGCCGCGAGCCGCACCCGCGTCGTCCTCATGATGATCGACCTCGACCGGTTCAAGAACATCAACGACACGCTGGGTCACGACGCCGGGGACCGTGTGATCGTGGAGCTCGCGCGCAGGATACGCGGCGCCGTGCGCGAGGCGGACATCGTGGCCCGCATCGGCGGCGATGAGTTCGTGGTGGCGCTGACCGAGCTTCGCTCGGAGGCGCAGGTGAAGTCCGTCGCGGCCAAGGTCTTCGATCAGCTTCGCGGCCGGATCGAGGTCGACAGCAGCACGGTCCACGTCACCGTGACCGCCGGAGTCAGCGTCTTCCCGGGCGACGGTCCCGACGGGCAGACGCTCATGAAGAAAGCCGACATCGCGCTGTACGCGGCGAAGGCTCGGGGCCGGGACACGTACGAGATCTATCAGCCCGCGATGACTCAAGCGGCCGATCAGCGCCTGATCCTCGAGACGGAGCTGCGCGATGCGCTCGCCGAAGGGCAGTTCGTGCTGCACTACCAGCCGCAGATGGACACCCTCACCGGCCGGCCGATCGGGGTCGAGGCGCTGCTGCGCTGGAATCATCCGACGCGCGGGCTCATCCCGCCCGCGCTCTTCATTCCGATCGCGGAGGAGACGCGCCTCATCGAGCCGATCGGGGAGTGGGCCCTCACGGCCGCGTGCCGCGACATGCGCGCCTGGCTCGATCGGGGCGGCGAGCCGCTCATCATGGCCGTCAACCTCTCGCCTTTGCAGTTCGCCCGCGAGGATCTCGCCGAGCGCGTCGCCGCGGCGCTCGCGACGACCGGGCTGCCCCCGAAGCTGCTCGAGCTCGAGATCACCGAGTCGGCCGCCATGAGCTCGCCGGATGTGGCGGCTCGGAGCCTCGCCCGGCTCAAGCAGCTCGGCGTCTCGCTCGCGATAGACGACTTCGGGACCGGCCACTCCTCGCTCGCGCGGCTCAAGCGCTTCAACGTCGACCGGCTGAAGATCGACGGCTCGATCGTGACCGACTGCGCGGCGGACGCATACGATGGGGCGCTCTGCCGGGCAACCATTGCGCTCGGGCGTGCGCTCGGGCTCGAGGTCGTCGCCGAAGGCGTCGAGACCTCGGAGCAGTGGCAGTTTCTCGCCCAGGAGCATTGCACGTCGGTCCAGGGCTTTCTGTTCGCCCGGCCCATGCCGGCCGAGGAGGCGTTCCGGTTCCTGCGGGCGGCGCTCGCCGCGCCGCGGCTGCGCGCGACCCCGGGATCGCATCGTGGCGGTCACGAGCGCCCGCCGCGCTAGGCTACGGCTTGACTCGAGGCCGGGCAGTCCCGATAGTCGCCCGATGGTCGATTCCAAGCTTGCCGCGGGAGCGGGTGCGGTTGCGGGTCCGGGAGCGGGTGTCGCTGCGGGTCCAGGTTCGGGCGCGGGTCCGAGCGCGAACGCGCGCTTCGTCGAGGGCACCATCCACTACACGGCCGCGATGTCCGTGCGGCCG
>JASHSR010000393.1 GCA_030038645.1 Gammaproteobacteria bacterium | reverse complement strand
ATCGGGAGTAAGCGACTGGGCAACGGCCGGATGTATAGGGAAGGGACCCGCGCACCGCAACGGCGGCTCGAGGCCTGAGGCTTCGACCGTGCCGAGAGAGAGCTGATGAGCACCGGTTCGACCGCGATCCTGCCTGCTGCCACCCTCGATGAGGATGCCTGGGAGGACCTGCTCTCCTACATCGAGGAGCGGCAGGTAGGGTGGGCGCGCGATTGATCATCGGCGTGCTGCGTTCGGAGCTTCAGCGCATCCCGATCCCCTATTTCTATGCCGGCGGCGCTCGAGAGTGCTTTCGCAGTTTATTCGTGGGCGAGTGACACACTCCTGGCGCAATCGCTTGGTCGTAGGCTCGAATCCGGCCGGACCCATAAGATATTCATATAATTCATAACGTTACTATCTTGCGTGGCCTTGACCAGCTTGAGGCGCTCGGCGGAGGAGCTCGTCGAAGTCAGCTGGCCAGATGTCGATCTGAAGGCCGCCTGCTGGTGCGCGAGACCGAGAACTCGCAGCCGCGCACCGCCTGGGTTCACGGCGAAGGGCTGCGGCCGGTGAGAGAGCGCAGCCGCGTTCGCCGGCTCGACGACGATCGCGTGCTCGTCAGCGCGCGAGCCCGGCGGCGATCGGCGGCTCGGAGTCGGAGTCGGAGTCGAACGCCGTGAGTTGCTACGTGCACGTCTCTGCGGAGGATGCGAAAGCGGTGCTCGAGCGGACGAACGAGAAAATACTGGGTGGCTGATCCGTCCGCGTCGCTGGCCAAGACCCCAGTACAAAGATTATCATACTACTATCTTCGCATGAGCATCGAGACGCGAAGCGATTTTGGTGTGCCAGCTCTCAGTTGAGACGCGCTGGCGGAACGCACGTTCAGGCGCCCACAGTTTGCGGATCCTCTGGCAAAAGCAGTGCATCATCGGCGTCCCGCGATTGTGCCCGCGACATGTCCGTGTCGTGCTTCTCACGCTCGAAAGTCGACGTTATTGAACGGAACTGGAACGCATACATGGCCGCAAGCTCAGCCCGCAAGCGGGCTCGTCGAGCACCCAAGCCCACCCGGGTCAAAGGCCCCGAGGCGCCCCCGGAAGAGGTTTCGCTCGAGCAAGTGATCTACAACAAGCCCGGGTTCCTCGCCCGTCGATTGCAACAGATCGCCGTATCGATATTCCTCGACGAGACGAGCGAGTACGACATCACGCCGCTGCAGTACGGGGTGATGGCCGTGGTGCGCGCCACGCCGGGCATCGATCAGATCGGCGTCTCGAGCGGCGTCGGCCTCGACCGTACGACCGTCGTCGGCATCGTGGACCGGCTGGAGCGCAAGGGGCTGATCGCGCGCCGGGCCGATCCGAGCGACCGGCGCGTCCGCCAGCTCTATCTCACGCAGCCGGGGCAGCAGAAGCTGTTCGACATGCACGCCGCCACCGAGCGCGTCCAGAAGCGCCTCCTCGAGCCGCTCAATGCGAAGGAGCGCGCCGTGTTCCTCGAGTACATCGATCGGATCGTCTCGCATCATAACGAGGACAGTCGTGTTCCCGTCACGGACCCCGCCTTGCGGGCAACGATCACGGGAGATGCGCGGACGGGCGCAGGCGACGGAGAGGCCCGGGCTTAAGGAGACGCCCGGAGCCGACCGCGGGCACCTCGGCCCGCTTCCCCGGTCAAGCATACGCACCAGAAGCCTCGCGAGAGGATCGGCGCTGCGGCGCCGGCCTGCGGCGCGCCCGCATTGGACTTGTGTGGGACGTAGTATGATTGTTAGTATGCATCCCAAGTGCGCGAGGATCGCGGTGACCCACGTGGTGCATCGCGCCCCCCGCCGAACGGGAGGTATGCTGTGGCTACGCGACTTCGGTTGACGGGGGAGCGGATTCAAGGGGCGTGGATCATTCTCCCGACGCCGGCCAAGGCGAACGTTTCGGACTGGTCGGCGACTTCCACTGTCGATTTGGATGAGACCGCGCGGATGGTCGAGGCGCTGATCGCCGCGGGAGTCGACGGATTCCTGAGCCTCGGCACCTTCGGGGAGGCCGCCACGCTCTCCTGGGAGGAGAAGCGCGAGTTCATCGGGGCCGTCGTCGAGACCGTGCGCGGACGCGTTCCTTATTTCTGCGGCACGACGGCACTTAGCACGCGCGAAGTGGTGCGCCAGACCCGCGCCGCCCTGGACATCGGAGCGGATGGAACGATGCTCGGACTGCCCATGTGGTGCGCGCCGGATCTGCCGACGGCGGTCGAGTTCTACCGCACGGTCGCCGAGGTGGTCCCGGGAATGGCGATCTGCGTCTATGCCAATCCCGAGGCGTTCAAGTTCAGCTTCCCGCGTGCCTTCTGGGCCGAGATGGGCAAGATCCCCCAGGTCGTCTGCTGCAAGTACGTCAACGTCGCGCAGCTGCTCACCGATCTCGCGCTCGCGCCCACGATCCGGTTCATGCCGCACGAGGGCGACTACTACGCCGCCGCCCGCATGGCTCCGGAGCAGTGCACGGCGTTCTGGTCGAGCGGCGGCCTGTGCGGGCCGGCGACGCCGCTCAAACTGCGCGACGAGGTGGCGAGGGCGAAGCGCTCCGGCGATTGGTCGGGCGCCAAGGCCGTCGCGGATGCGGTCCGCCAGGCCAACGCAGGGTTCCTGCCCAAGGACGATTTCGGCGAGTTCTCGAAGTACAACATCGCCCTCGAGAAGGTGCGGGCGAATTCGGCCGGGTGGGTGAACACGGGGCCCGTGCGTCCCCCGTATCACGTCGTTCCGCAGGAGTATCTCGAGGCGGCGCGCCGCTCGGGACAAGCCTGGGCGCGCCTGCACGATCGCTATGCTCGCGAGCAGCATCTCGCGCGCACGGGCTGACGGCTTCGCGAGACTGCACGCGGCGCGCGAGAGGCGGACGGGCGTACGAGAAGCCACCGTGAGCAGGCACGCAGCAGAGAAGGTGCTGTGGCTGGTCGGCAATCAGCCCGACGAGACCGAGCGCTTCAAGCGCGATCGAAAGGAGTACCTCAGCGGCTTCCGCCTCGAGCCCCACGAGCGCGCGTGGCTTGAGCAGCTCGACGTGCGGCGTCTGGCCCAGTGGGGCGTGAACCCGCTGCTGCTGCTCGGCGTGTACCGCGCCGTGCAGGGACCCGACAGCGTTCCCGAATACATGCAGCGCATGACCGCAGGCGACCCGCGCTGAGGCTCTCAAAGGAGACGGTCCATGGCTCAAATCGTGGGTGCGTTCCTCATGCCGCACGTCCCACTGATCCTCGCGGAGCCGCATGCGGCCGAGCCGGCGCAGGCGGCTCGTGTCCATCAGGCGTTCGAGCGTATCAGCACGCGCCTACGCGAGCTCGAAGTTGACACGGTCATCACGATCGGCGCCGATCATTACGGCCTGTTCGGTCCGCATTGCATCCCGCAGTGCCTGATCGGCATCGGCGACGTCGAGGGACCCGCGGAAGCTTGGTTGGGCATCGAGCGCACCGCGGTGCCGGGCAACGAGCCGCTGGCGGCTCACATCCTGCACGAGGGCCAGTGCGAAGGGATCGACTGGGCCTTCGCGAAGTCGATCGTCGTCGACCATGCGACGATGGTTCCCTACCATCTGTGCATCCGCCCGGTCGAGGACGTGAGGACGGTTCCGATCTATCTCAACGAGGCGGTTCAGCCGTTCATTCCCAGCCGGCGAGCGGCGCAGATCGGACGGAGTCTGCATCGCGCGGTGCGCAGCTGGGACGGAGCGGAACGGGTCGCGGTGTTCGGCACCGGCGGCATCAGCCACTGGGTCGGCACGGCGGAGATGGGCCGCCTCAACGAGAGCTTCGATCGCCGGGTGCTCGAGCTCGCGCGGGCGGGCGACATAGACGCCCTGGCGGGCATCTCGGACGAGGAGATACTCGACACCGCCGGGAACGGAGCCGTCGAGATCAAGAGCTGGATCTGCGCCATGGCCGCTCTTCCCCACGCCCGTGCCGAGCTCATTCTGTACGAGCCCATTCCGCAATGGGCGACGGGATTCGGCTTCGCGGAGCTGAAGACCGCCGCCTGAGCGCGCCGATCCGCTCCGCCGGTGCCGGGGCGAGCGCTCAGGCGGACCGGCCGGCGAAATGCGAGCGCGTGAGCAGCTCCACGAAGTCCCGAATGCTCGTCTCGCGCTCGAGCGTGTCCACCCGCTCGATGATCTCGTCCGCCGTGGCGTTTGGCACGAAGCCCGAGAACGCGACCTGCTGACGGAACTTCGCGACGATCTCGTCGTAGCCGAGCGGGTTCACTCCGGGGTAACGGCTGGGCGTGCCGGAGTTGCGCTGCGTCAGCGTCCGCCCGTCCACGGTGACGACCTCGATCTCGACGCCCGTGCGCGGCTCGGGTAGCGGAGCGAGCCGCACTCTGCTCGATAGCGCCGCGAAGTCCGAGCGCCTGATCCGCCTCTCGTCGTAGTGCTCCTGGCGCACGCTGCCGTTGAGCAGCGCGTTGGTGACCTGGAAGTGAATGCTGAAATTGGCGCCGCTGTGCGAATAGCGGCTCGGCTCGAACCTCAGCGCCAGGGGACTCGCGAACGTCGCCGGAGGGATCCGGACCGTCACCCGCTCGATCTGGGACGGCGACAGTCCGTGGCTCGCTCTCACGGCGAGCGCGCACTCGATGCTCGTATGAGAGGCCGCGCAGGCGGGATAGGGCTTGAAGTACTCCTCCGAGTAGAAGACCTTGCCGAGGCCCGCAGTGAGGACTTCCGGGTGCTCGCAGCCAGCGGTGTACTGAGCGAAGAAACCGTACGGCGCGCGCAGCGCATCGCCGATGCCAACCCAACCGCGTCGGCCGAGCTCCGCCGCATGGATCGCGTTGCGCGCGGAGTAGCCCTGCGGAAGCTTCCAGTCGGTCGCGCTGTCCCACGTGTTCTGGTTGGTTCCGGCGATCGTGTCGAGGGCGAGGCCGAAGGCGTCCTGCGTCTGCCCAGCCGTGAGGCCGAGCAGGCGGGAGGCGATGGCGGTCGCGGGAATCGCCGTGTAGATCGCCGCCCCGTCCCACCCGAGCCCCAGGTCGAGCCCGGACGCCGCGAGCAAGCGCGCCGCGAGATCGTCCCCAACGACGAGCGCGGCGAGGAAGTCCTTCCCCGACAGCGCCTGCTTCTCGCACAGCGCGAGCGCCGTCATGCAGGTCGTCGGAGAATTATGCGAGCCGATCGCGCGACCCGCGACGACGACCGTCATCACCTCGAAGTCGTACGAGCGCGCGATGACCGCGTTCGCGAGCGCCGCATGGGCGGCGGAGGTCTTGAGGGGATAGCCGATCACCGAAGCCTGCGGCGCTCCGCCCGAGGCGCGCAGCATGTCGATCAGCCCCGAATTGCCCGGATCGGGAACGCCGCCGATCGCGCATCCGACGAGATCGAGGACGCGACGCTTCGCCCTGCGAAGCGTGGCCTCGTCGAGATCCGAGTACTTGACGTCGACACAGTGCGCCGCGAGGGCCCGCGTCTCGATCGCGGGGTTCGCGCTGCGCCCTCCCCGCGTCTCCGCGAACGGCTCGACGATCGGTCGGCCTGCGCCCGCAGTCCGATCGGCGGGGCCCCCGGCCGACGGCGTGGAACCGCTCGCCGGCACCGAGGTTGCCCGTGCGGACCCCGCTGCCGACGCAGCGATAGGCGACGCAATCGCGCCCGAGACGAGCATGGCCGACTCGTTGATGAATTCTCTGCGGTTGATGCTCATCGCCCCACCCCCGTATCGCGCTTCTCGAGGCGATGCCGGCCGCAGAGAGCGAGGCGAGCGCGACCCACGCCGCGCGGGGGCGCCGCAGCGCACCGCGCGCCGGCAGCCTCGAGGGAGCCGGGTCGCGGGCGACTCCGGCGCTCAACGGGCCGGCGTCGGCATTTATCAGCGTATACAGATCATCATAATACAATAAAATGAGTGTACTGGAAGCAGACCGCCGAGCGGGCGATGGCCGGGTCCAGCCCGCGCATCGAAACGCCTTGTCAGAGGCATCTCGATCGCGTATGCTGATAATCATAATGCAGCATCTGCGGCCTGCGTCGCCTGCGCCCTGGAGCGGTCGCGGCGGGAGCGCAAGTCCGAATGAACGAAGCGGCGGGCGCGCGGGCGCAGGGTGCCGCGAGCTTCTGACCTTGTGACCAGATCGCCGAGCCTTCCTTGCGAGGGCCGCGGCCGGGACCGACGGTTCCAGTTCCGAAAGGGGGATCCATGACAGCTTGTCTCGTGAAGGGCACTGCCGCCTCGCGACGGCGTTGCGGCCCGCGCACGGCGCTCCGCCGTGGCTCCGTCTCAATCTGCATGCTCGCCGCCGGGCTCGTCGGTCTCGGCGGATCGGCGGCGCGCGCCGATGACGGTGCGCAAGCGAGCTCGCAATCGCCCGTCGCAGCGGCTTCAACCCCTGCCGCGTCCGTGGCGGCCTCCGACGCCGTGGCAGCGGCGCCGGCCGCCGGCTCCGCCTCGGCGTCGGGCGGTGCGTCACAGTCGCCGGATGACGGGGCACTTCAGGAGGTCGTGGTCACCGCCCAGTTCCGCCAGCAGGACCTGCAGAACACGCCGCTCGCGATCACCGCGCTCAGCGAAAGCATGCTGCGGGAGCAGGGCTATACGGACATCTCGGACGTGTCGGCGTCCGCTCCCAACGTGACCTTCGAGAAAGGGAACGGCCTCAACACGGGAGCCGCGCAGTTCTACATCCGCGGCGTCGGCCAGTACGACATCATTCCCGCGGTGGATCAAGGCGTCGGCGTGTACATCGACGACGTTTACTTTGGCAGCACGTACGGGGCGGATTTCGATCTCGTCGACCTCGATCGCGTCGAGATTCTCCGCGGCCCGCAAGGCACGCTCGCGGGATTCGACTCGATCGGCGGCGCCGTGAAGCTCTATACCCAGAAGCCGACGGGCAGCGATGACGGCTATCTGGAGGCGGGCTACGGATCGAACGAGAAGCGGGAGGTTCGGGGCGCCTTCGATGTAGCGATCGTGCCGGGTCAGCTCTTTCTGCGCATATCGGGCGCGAACGTCGCCGACAACGGATACATCGACCGGATCGATTTCGCCTGCGCCTATCCCGCGCTCTCGGGAACGCTCCCAGTCCAGAATCCCGAGGAGCAGGGCTGCAGCCTGGGTCACGAGGGCGGCAGCAACGACAACATGCTGCGTGGCGCGCTGCGCTGGATCCCGTCCGATCGGCTGGAGGTCAATCTCACCACGGACGTGGAGTACAACACGAACCAACCTTCGGCGAACACGCTCATCGCGATCAACCCCGCCGTCATCCCGGCGGGATGGCAGGCGCTCCAGCAGTCGCTCTTCGGCGTCGTGGCCGACAGCCGCTTCATTCCGCCCCCGGGCCAATACGTCTCATACGACGGCTACACGGATCCCGTCCTCCATTACAATATCGATCCCAACGGCTACGATCACGCGTACGGCGTCGCAGGCACGGTCGACTACCGCCTGACGAGCGATCTCAGCCTCAAGTTGATCAGCGGCTATCGCACGACGAACGGCTATCTGGCCGCCGACGTCGACGGCACGCCGCTGCAGGCGACGGGCGGCACCTACGCCATCGACTACCGGCAGGTCACCCAGGAGGCGAGGCTCAACGGGAGCGCTTTCGACCGGTTCCTGGAATATACCGTCGGCGGCTTCTACTTCGACTCGCATCAGACCTTCGATCAATTCGTCGACGGCCCAGAGGGATTGTTCTTCCTGCCCGGCGGCCTCACCAAGACGGGGAACGATCTCGTGACCGAGCGCTCGTATGCGGGGTACGCCACGGGCACGATTCATCCGACCAGCAAGCTGAGCCTCATCGGCGGATATCGGTTCACCCACACGTACAAGTCGTACGTCTTCGACGATTTCGGCCTGTTCTCGCCGCTTCTCGACGTGGTCGGCTCGGGGCCGCCGGCCGTATCCAATCGCTCCGACTATCGCGCGAGCATTCAATACCAGTGGCTGCCGCAGCTCATGACCTATCTGCAGTACTCCACCGGCTTCAAGGCGGGCGGAATCAATCCCACGCCGGCCACGCTCGCTCAGGCACTGCCGTTCGGTCCGGAGACGCTCACGTCCTACGAGGTCGGACTGAAGAGCGAATTCCTGGACCGGCGACTGAGGCTCAATTTGGCGGGCTTCGTCAGCGACTACGACGGCTATCAGATGGACGCGTTCCAGCCGGACGGCGCATCGATCTACAAGAACGCGGGCAACGCCCGCATCACGGGCGCGGAGGCGGAGATCGAGGCGCGGCCGGTCGACGGTCTGCTGGTGAACGGCTCCTTCAGCTATCTGCACTGGCGCTGGCTCGTCCTCAACGACAGTCCCATCCCGGGGGTGCCCGATCTGCAAGGACCGTGCATCACCTGCACGAACCTGTACACTCCGAAGTACAAGATTGACGTCGGCATTCAGTACGCTCTGCAGCTCGGCAACCGCCTCGGCAGCCTCACGCCGCGGCTCGACGGCGACTTCGTCAGTCGCATGTTCTCCGATCCGCAGAATACCTTCGTCGCATCCATGCCAGCCCGGTGGGTGTCCAACTTCCATCTCACCTGGGATTCGCCGAGCAGCGAGTGGGAGGCGCAGCTCGCGATCACGAACCTCTTCGACAAGTTCTATTACGAGAACACCAACGCGGCCGAGTTCAGCGAGACGGGCTTCGCGGCGGCCGCCATCGGGCGTCCGAGGGAAGTGATGCTCACGGCCCGCCGGACGTTCTTCTAGAGAGCTCGCGCGCTTGCGCGACGCGCGGCACGCGAGCGCCCGAGCGACGACCGGAGCGAGTCCGGCGTGACGCGAGCGGCTTCGGGCCGCTCCAGACGAGGGTTTTTCGCGATCATGGGACGTGAAGTGCAGCACCGCAGCCTGCAGGATTTGATCGATGCGACGCCGGATCTCGTGGAGTATTTCTATCACGAGACGCTCGCGCCTCACGCCAAGCACAGACCCGAGCTGAGTCCCGTCCCTCCGGAGTTCACGAACTGGCGGGACGAGCAGCGCGCCTGGCGCGAGTCGGCCATATTGTTCGACCAATCGCACCACATGCCGGAGCTTTTCCTGAAGGGGCCGGGCGCCTTCAGCCTGCTCGAGCGGCTGGGAATCAACAACTTCCACAATTTCGTGCCCGGCCGGGCCAAGCAGTATGTCGCGTGCAACGCGCGCGGATACGTGATCGGCGAGTGCATCCTGCACCGGCACGTGCTCGACGAGTTCGAGCTGATCAGCGGCATGTACCTGCTCGACTGGGTTCATTTCAACGCCGAGCGCGGCGGATACGACGTGACGGTGAGTCGCGACAACGCGACCTGGGACAATCCCGCCGGCAGGCGCGTCAAATTCCGCTTCCAGATCGACGGACCCAACGCCAGCAAGATCTTCGCGGCGGTCGTCGAGGGGCAGGTTCCGGAAATTCCCTTCTTTCACACGGCTCGCGTGCGGATCGCCGGCCACGAGGTACATGTGCTGAGGCACGGTATGGCCGGACATCAGGGCGTCGAGCTGTCGGGCCCGTACGAGGAGGGGCCCGCCGTGCGGGCGGCCATCCTGGAGGCGGGGCGAGCGTGGGGGCTCATGCGGGCGGGAACGCGGACGTACTTCAGTACCGTGGGCGAGGAGGGGTGGATACCGTATCCCCTGCCCGCGATCTACACCGGCGAGGACCTGCGGGAGTTCCGGCAATGGCTTTCGGCCGATTCGTGGGAGGCCAAGGCACAGCTCGGCGGCAGCTTCCGCTCGAAGAACATCGAGGACTACTACGTCACGCCGTACGACCTGGGTCTCGATCGCCTGATGAAGTTCGATCACCACTTCGTCGGCCGCGCGGCGCTCGAGCGCATGGCGCGCGAGCCGCATCGCACGAAGGTGACGCTGGTCTGGAACAAGGACGACGTGGCGAGAGTGCGGGACTCGCTGTATCAGCCGGGCATCCCCTACAAGTTCATGGAAATGCCGGTCTCGTACTACAGCTTCCAGCAGAACGACGAAGTCCGCAGCCTCGACGGCCGCCTGATCGGCATCTCGACGTTCTGCGGCTATACGATCAACGAGCGCGAGACTCTATCGCTCGCGATGGTGGACGTCGCGGACGCGAGCCCGGGAACGGAAGTCGTGGTGAGATGGGGAGAGCGGGACGGCGGGTCGCGCAAGCCCCATGTCGAGCGGCATCGCCAGACCGACATTCGCGCCACGGTCGCTCCCGTCCCGTATGCGCTCGCCGTGCAGCGTCTGAAGCGCGCCGCGGTCGGGCCATCCCAGGGGTAACGTCGCGCGCGGACGGCGCTACTCGAAGAAAGCAAAGAGCCGCACCTCGACGCTGCGGCGCGGCGGCGTCGAGGGCGGTGCCGTCGGGTCGTCGAAGGCCGTATGCAGCACCGGCTGCTGACGGGGCGCGTGGTATTCGTATCCCTTGAAGATCAGCAGCTCATCGGGGCGCATCCGCGGGAAGTAGTACCAGCGGTGCTCGGGGCGGTACCGGCCGAGGCTGAACTGCGAGAGTTTCCCATCGGCGTAGCGGGCGTTGCCCGCCTGTGGATCATCCGTTCCATCAGAACCTGCGCTCAAGGCACAGGTGGCGAGATCGTCGGGGCGCACGGTGCGCCCGTCCACGAGCGCCAAGGGAACATCTTGATCGGGACCGGACAGGGCGCGCCATGTCTGATACACCGTGACGCGGCGAAATCGCCTGAGAGCGGCGTCGGCATCCGTTCCCATGAGTCGGGCAATCTGCGGCAGGAACACCGTGCGGGCCGTGAGCTCGGTGTAGTCCCAGTGCACTTGATGCGCGGCGGGCAAGGTCCGCCGAGCCGCGCTCTCGTCGCGGCGGTCGGCGAGGCGGCCTGTCGAGCCGGGGACCACCCGCACGTCGGCCGCGCCGGTGAGACGCTCGATGAGCTCGGCGAGCTCGCGCCCGTAGCGCCCGTCGAGCTCGTCCCGGTCGCGGAAGTCGTGCACCGTGCTCGAGTGCTCGACCAGCGCGAAGCCCTCGCGCTCGAGGGAAGCCGGCGCGGGCAGGGTGCGCGCATTGCGAATCTCGACCGTCCGGCAGTCGTACTTCAAGTTCGTGACCGGGGAGTCCGGTCCGCAGAAGACGGGCGGCTCCGACATGGGCGCCAGATAATTCAACGTCGCTCTCAAAGAGTGCATCGTGCATTCCTCCCGGATCGTCGAGCGGCCTTCGATCAGCGTCAATGCTTTCCCCAGTCCTCGTTCGCGCGCACAATGAGATAGTCGTGTATGGCGCGCGCATCCGCGGGCGAGAGCACGTCCGCGAAGCTCGCCATGCCCGCCTTCGCCCGCGCGCCTCCGAGCACGATGTCGAGGAAATGGGCGTGCGCCTGCGGAGACATGTGGCGCAGGTCCTTGATGCCACCGCGGGCCTGCACGCCGTGGCAGCGCGCGCAGTGCCGGGCATAAAGCGCCTCGCCCCGACTGAGCTCTGCGGGCGAAGGGGG
>JASHSR010000392.1 GCA_030038645.1 Gammaproteobacteria bacterium | reverse complement strand
CGGATCATCGAGCGGGACGCGCTCTGCGTCTGCGTGACGTTTCTCGATGAGCTCGCCTCGCTCGGCCCACAGACGGTGAGCATGATGAGCACGGTGGACCCCCGGGATCCCGCGGTCCGGACGTTCAAGGTCATCCGGCGGCCGGCCGACGGGCTCGCTTACGCCGCCGCCATCGCCCAGAAGTACCGCCTGTCGTATCGGGACGTGAAGGAGCGCATCGCGCCGTGAAGGCCTACCTCATGTTCCGGGACAGGGACTTCGACCCCAAGGGCGCCCTGCCTGCGGCGGCGGCCACTCTGACGCAGGATCTCGGGCTCGACGTGCTGCTCGATGCGATGGCCGCGGGGGACGAGTTCGTGCGCGGAGTGGCGCGGCAGGCGATCCTCGCGGGCCTGCGCGAGCCGGCGGAGATCGATTATCGCCAGCGCATTCTCGCCGACTGCCTCGAGCAGCCCGCGCTCGTGCGGGAGATGTACGCCCTCGCCGTGGAGGCCATCGAGCGAGAGCGCAAGATCTGGGGATGGACGCTCAACCGGTACCCCGAGGGGCTGCTCCACCGCTCGCTCGACGTGCTCGGGATGCTGCTCGAGCTGCTCGCGCGGCTGAGGCGCGTGGCCGACGAGCACGCGCCGGCGTTCCGCTCCGAGGGCTTCGCGAGATTCTTTCGCATGCTCGCCGAGGAGCTCGACGATGCATACCTCGAGAAGGTGAAGGAGCAGCTCGCGCACCTCGAGTTTCGCGAGGGCGTCCTGATGAGCGCGGCGCTCGGCGCAGGCAACAAGGGGACGCGGTACGTGCTCCGCAAGCCGCGCGAGGGGCGTCCGAGCCTGCTGCAGCGGCTGCAGGCCTGGGTGGAGCAGGTCACGACCACCGAGAGGACGAGCTTCGTCTATCAGGTCGCCGACCGCGACGAGGCAGGCTTGCAGGCCCTCGCCGACCTTCGCAGCCGTGGAGTCGCCCTCATCGCGGCGAGCCTCGGCCAATCGGCCGATCACATCCTCGGCTTCTTCGGGATGCTGCGCACGGAGCTCGGCTTCTACGTCGGCTGCCTGAACCTGCGCGATCGGCTGTCGGCAAAGGACGAGCCGATCGCGATGCCGGAGCCGTTGCCCGCGGGCGCAGACGCGCTCCGCGCCCGCGGGCTCTACGATGTGTCGCTGAGCCTCGCCCTGCGGGAGCGCGCCGTCGGCAACGATCTGAGCGCGGATCACGAGCGGCTCGTGATGATCACCGGGGCCAACCGCGGAGGCAAGACCACCTTCATGCGGAGCGTGGGGCAGGCGCAGCTCATGATGCAGTGCGGACTGTTCGCGCCGGCCGAGTCCTTCTGCGCCGCCGCGTGCGCCGGGCTCTTCACCCACTTCAAGCGCGAGGAGGACCCCGGCCTGAGAAGCGGCAAGCTCGACGAGGAGCTCGCGCGGATGAGCGCCATCATCGACCAAGTGAGGCCCCGCAGCCTCGTTCTGCTCAACGAATCGTTCGCGTCGACGAACGAGCGCGAGGGCTCGCAGATCGCTCGACAAGTGGTGCGCGCACTGCTCGAGGCGGGTGTGCGCGTTCTCTACGTCACTCACCTCTACGACCTCGCGCAGGGCTTCTATCTCTCGGATCGCGAGACGGCGCTCTTCTTGCGGGCGGAGCGACTCTCAGACGGGCGGCGGACGTTTCGACTCATCGAGGGCGAGCCGCTTCCGACGAGCTACGGCGCCGATCTGTATCGGCGCATCTTCGACGAGGCTCGCACCGCGGAGAGCGTGGATGCGGGGGGCGGGAGCGCAGCGGCTCCGGGGAGCGCAGCGGAGGAGGGGAGCGCGGCGCCAGCGGGGAGCGGGGTGGCGGAGGGAAGCGTGGCGGCAGCGGGGAGCGCAGCGGCGGAGCCGGCCCACGGGGCCCGAGTCGCTGGACTGCAACCCGCCCTCCGAAAATGAGCCCTGGGTCGCGCTTGCGGGCCGGTGCCGCCCTTCAGTTCCCGCAGTCGTGACTTCCCTCACGGCATATGTCACTACGGGGCTGCAATTTAGCCCGTACCGGCCCCGATTCGTCAGGGGTCTCTGCGGCTGCGAGCATGATTTCTCGACGCAACCTGCTTCCCTATGCGGTCGGCATCTCGCTGCTGATTCTCGTCCTCGACTTCTCTCTTCCCGTCGCCGTGCGCACGCCGTGGCTGCACGAGGGGGTGCTCGTCCTGCTGATCCTCGCGCTCGCCGCCGCCGCTCTATCGCAGCTGCGCCGCCTGCGCGGTGCGGACCGCCGGCTCGAGCGGGCGTCGCGCTCGAGTCTCGAGGGCCACTGGGAGCTCGACTACATCAAGCGGACCCGCTGGCATTCCTCGAGCTTCGAGGCGCTCCTCGGCTACGAGGCGCGCGAGAGGTTCGGGCCGCTCGAGGATGCGGGAGCCCATACTCACCCGGAAGACCGCGCGATCGTCGCGCAGACGATGGAGAGGCATCTGAAGACGGGCGCTGCGCTCGACTTCGTCATCCGCCTCGAGATGGCGGATGGCACGTACCGCTGGTTCAGGATGAGAGGCGGCATCGTCGGACGCGATGCGCAGGGCAAGCCCGACCAAGTCTGCGGCGCCGCGCAGGACGTGCACGAGCAGAAGCTCGCCGAGGATGCGCTCCGCGAGGCGCGCGCGCGGTTCGAGCGGGCGGTGCACGGAACGCAGGACGGCCTGTGGGAGGTCGATTACACGGGCCCGCGGACGCGCTGCTGGCTCTCCCCGCGTCTGCACGAGCTGCTCGGGTTTCAGGACGGCGAGCTCGGCGACGGTGAGCACACGCTGCGCCAGCGCGTCCATCCGGACGATCTGCCGACCTCCGACAAGGCGGTTCACAAGCAGCTCGCGGACTGCGCGCCGCTCGACATCGAGGTGCGCCTGCTCACCCGCGGCGGCGAGTATCGCTGGTATCGATTGCGCGGCAGTCCGGGCTTCGACGCATCGGGGCGGGTGGCCCGCTCCTCGGGCTCCATGCAGGACGTGACGGAGGCGCGCGCGGCGCGCGAGGCGCTGCTGCGCGCGACGCAAGCCGCGGAGGCCGCCAACCGGGCGAAGACCGCGTTCCTCGCGACGATGAGCCACGAGATCCGCACTCCGATGAACGGCATCATCGGGATGACGGCGCTGCTCGCCGACACGGTGCTCGGGCGGGTGCAGCGCGAGTATGCCGAGGCGATCCGCACGAGCTCCAACTCGCTGCTCGCGATCATCAACGACATCCTCGACTTCTCGAAGATCGAGGCCGGCAAGCTCGAGATCGAGTCGCTCGAGATGGACCTGCGCGGCAACGTCGAGGAGGTCGGCTCGATGATGGCGCTGCAGGCGGCGATGAAGGACCTCGAGCTCATCGTCGACGTGCGGCCCGACGTGCCGCAGATGGTGCTCGGCGATCCGCAGCGCATCCGCCAGTGCCTCGTCAACCTCGTCGGCAACGCGATCAAGTTCACGGCGCAGGGCGAGATCGTGATCGAGGTGCGCCTCGAGGGGCAATCGGACGGCGTCTCGAGGATTCGCTTCGAGGTGCGCGACACCGGCATCGGTGTCGCTCCCGATGCGCGCGCGGAGCTGTTCCAGCCCTTCACCCAGGCCGACTCCTCCACGACGCGCAAGTTCGGGGGGACGGGGCTCGGCCTCTCGATCGTGAAGCGGCTCGTCGAGCTCATGGGCGGGGAGGTCAGCGTCGCGAGTGAGTTCGGCAAGGGCTCGACCTTCGGGTTCACGCTGCCCCTGAAGCCCGTCGAGTCCGCCGCCCGCGCGAGCCCGCCCCCGCCCGAAGGGGGTGGCCGCCGCGTCCTCGTCGTGGACGACAATGAGACCAACCGCCGCGTGCTCGTCGGCCACCTCGAATACGGCCGGCACGACGCGCAGGCGGCCGCGAGCGCCGCCGAGGCGCTCGCGCTCATGCAGCGCGCGACCGCCGAGAACCGCCCGTACGAGGCGGTGCTCGTCGATTATCAAATGCCCGACATGGACGGGGCGATGCTCGGAGAGCGCATCGCCGGGGACCCGCTGCTCTCGCGCTCGCGCCTGGTGCTGCTCACCTCTCTCGACCGCAAGGGCGATCATACGCGGTTCGCCTCGATGGGCTTCGCGGCCTATCTCATCAAGCCCGTGCGCGGCGGAGAGCTGCGCGAGTGCCTGCGGCACGTGCTCGCCCACGAGGCCGAGGAGTGGCAAACCGGGACTCACCCGCTGGTCACGCGCGGAACGCTCACGAGCACCGGCTCGCACCGCCAGTACGGAGGCCGTGTGCTGGTGGTCGAGGACAACCCGGTCAATCAGAAGGTCGCGCAGAGGTTCCTCGAGCGGCTCGGTTGCAACGTTCGCGTGGTGGGCGACGGCACGGAGGCCGTCGAGGCCTGCGCGAGCGAGCGATTCGATCTGATCCTGATGGACATGCAGATGCCCGTGATGGACGGGCTCACCGCGACGCGCGCGATCCGGACGCGCGAGAGCGGCGGCGCCCGCACGCCGATCGTCGCGCTCACGGCGAACGTGCTCGCGGGGCAGTTTCAGAGCTGCCTCGACGCGGGCATGGACGATGTGCTCGCGAAGCCGCTCGAGCCGGCACGCCTGCAGGACGTGCTCGAGCGCTTCGTGCTCGGCGCG
>JASHSR010000037.1 GCA_030038645.1 Gammaproteobacteria bacterium | reverse complement strand
GCAGCGGCCGGTGAAATTCGGCACGGCCTTTCGATAGATGTCGTAGGCGAAGCGCGCGCCGAACAGCGGATCGGGCGTCGGGAAGGCCCACCCGCCCTCCCCCAGCGCGTGATGCACGTAGGAGGTCGAGATCACGCCCTCGAGCCTCTTCAGCTTGAGGAAGATCATGACGCGATGGCACCACGGACAGCCGAAGGCGAGGAACAGGTGATAACGGCCCGCCTCGGCTCTGAAGCCGGAGCGGCCGTCGGCCGTCACCTTGTCGCGGAAGGTCGATGCCGTGCGGTCGAACGAGCCTGTCTTGCCGCTCGTGTCGGTTGCATGCTCGTCCCATCTTCCATCGATCAACATGCCCATGCTCAAGCCTCTCGGTCGTCGCCGGCTCGATGGGGAGCGTCTGTCGCTCGTCGCCCTGCGCAGCATACCGGCCGTGCGACATCATGGCGGTCACACCGAGCTCTGCGCGAGCGCCGAGGATGCCCGCAGCGACCATCCCGGAGGTTTTAGAATGATATTCACATTATATATCAATAATATATATTAGTTTCTTAATTTTAAATCTCATATCGTCGTGCGCCGGGCCGCCCGCTGTCCGGGTCGTGTGATCGGCCTATACTGAAACGGGCTCGACGCGCCGGGCGCACAGGGCCGAACCAGCCCCGATCCCGCGGATGCGCCATGCCGCTGCAATCCGGAGGCCGAGCGATGTTGAGCTACGCCCACGGTCCCGAGCAGCCCCTGCTCGATGAGACGCTCTACACGGCGTTCGCGCGGACGGCAGCGCGCCGGCCGGACGCCGACGCTCTGATCGTGCCGTTTCAAAATATTCATTTGAGCTTCCGCGAGCTGGCGGCGCAGGTCGAGCGAGTCGCCGGGGCGCTCCTCGCGCTGGGACTCGAGCCCGGCGACCGCTTCGGAGTTTGGGCGACGAACTGCGCAGAGTGGCTGTACCTGCAGCTCGCCGCCGCGCGCGCCGGCCTCACGCTGGTCAACGTCAATCCGGCGTACCGCTCATCGGAGCTCGCCTATGTGCTGCGAAAGTCCCGCATGCGCGCACTCTTTCTGCACGAGCGCGATCGGCGCACCGACTATCGCGCGACTCTCGAGGAAGCGTGCGCCTCGCAAGCGGAGCTCGCGCTGCGCGAGGCGATCTATCTCGGCACCTCATCCTGGAGCGACTTCGTCGCGTCATCCCGTCCGGTCGGAGCGATCCGTGTGTCCCCAGATGAGACGACCAACATGCAGTACACCTCGGGGACCACCGGCTCCCCCAAGGGCGTCCTGCTGACTCACCGCAACGTCGTCAACAACGGCTGGCTCCTCGCCCAGTCCCTGCAAATCACGGCGGACGACCGGATCATCGTCCCGGTGCCCATGTATCACTGCTTCGGCTGCGTCGCCGGGACGATCCCGGTGATCACGGTCGGAGCGGCGATGATTCTGCCGGCGCCGACTTTCGATGCGGCAGCGACGATGGCTGCGATCGAGCGCTATCGCGGCACGGTGATCTACGGCGTGCCGACGATGTTCATCGCGCAGCTCGATCACCCGGAGTTTCACCGGCGCGACTTCACGAGCCTTCGCTCGGGCGTGATGGCGGGCTCGCCCTGCCCGACTGAAGTGATGCGCCGCGTCGTGAGCGACATGCATTGCCCCCAAATGACGATCGCCTACGGCCAGACGGAAGCCTCGCCCGTCGTCACCGGATCCGCGGTAGACGCTCCCCTCGAGGACCGGGTCGGAACCGTCGGCGGTGCCTACCCGAACACCGAAGTGAAGATCGTCGATCCCATGGGCAACACGGTTCCGGTCGGCGAGCAGGGCGAGCTCTGCACGCGCGGCTACCTCGTGATGCAGGGATACGACGACGATCCGCAAGCGACGGCACTCGCGATCGATCGGGACGGATGGCTGCACACCGGAGATCTTGCGACGATGCGGCCGGACGGACTGTTTCGCATCACGGGCCGCGTCAAGGACATGATCATCCGCGGCGGGGAGAACGTGTATCCGCGCGAGATCGAGGAGTTCCTCTATACACACCCGAAAGTGGCCGACGTGCAGGTCGTCGGGGTACCCGATGCCAAGCTCGGCGAGAAAGTAGTGGCCTGGATCCGGTCGAAACCGGGGGCGACGGTGACGGGGGAGGAATTGCGGGAGTTCTGTGCCGGCCGCATCGCGCACTTCAAGGTTCCGGAGCACATCCGGCTCGTCGAGCAGTTTCCGATGACGGTGACGGGAAAGATTCAGAAGTTCCGGATCCGCGAGGCGGAGATCGAGCTGCTCGGCCTCGCCGCGGTATCGAGCATCGAGACGGCCTGACGGCGGATTCCGCGCGCGGCATCGCCGCCTTCAGCTCGACGCCTGAGAGCCGCTCGGCTGAGAGCCGCCCGGCGGTCGAGATCCGCTCGGCGCCTCGGAGGCGCCCGGTGCCTTGGAGTCGCTCGGCGCCATCACCAGCACCGGCTTGACGACCGCGCCTTGCGCGCAAGCCTCCCAAGCGTCGCCGATCTTCTCGAACGGAAACTCGCGGATCAGCCGATCGAACGGAAAGCGGCCCTGGCGCCAGTAGTCGATCATCAGCGGGATGAGCACCTTCGGGGCGGCGCTGCCGCCGAGGATGCCCTGGAGCCTTCGCCCGGAGGCGAGCAGCTTCGCGATGTCCGGCGTCCACCCTCCTCTTGGCCGAGTCACGAACCCCGCCGTGCCTTCCATGGCGAGGCACTCGGCGGCGAGCGTGAACACCTCCGGGACGCTCGTCGTATTGAAGCTGAATGTGAATCCGTCGCGGACGATCTCGCGCAAGATGCCGGCCGTCTTCTCATCCGAGGCGATCGCGTCGGTCGCGCCCAGCTCGCTCGCGAGCCGCAGGCGCTTCGCCGAGATATCGACGGCGACGATGCGCGATGCGCCGGCGATGCGCGCAGCCATCACCGCGGCGAGCCCGACGCTGCCCACGCCGAAGACCACGATGGAATCGCCCGCATGCAGCCGGAACGCCTCGAGGACGGAGCCCGCTCCGGTGATGATGCCGCATCCGAGGGGCCCGAGCCGATCCAGCGGCAGATCCTGCGCGACCCGCACCGCAGATCTCTCCGGCGCGACGACGTGCGTCGCAAACGAGGATTGAGCGAAGAACATGCCATGGATGAGCTCGCCGTGCCGGCTGAGCGGCGAGGAGCCGTCGACCCGCATGCCGCCGAAGCTCAGCTTCATAGCATCGCGGCAATAGGTCGGCCGGCCCGCGCGGCACTTCGGACACTGGCCGCAGGAGGCGCCGCTCAAGACGACGTGGTCGCCGACCGCCAGCTCGCTCACCCCGCCGCCCACCGCTTCAACGATTCCCGCGCCCTCGTGCCCGAGCACGATCGGCGTCGGTATCGGAACGCCAAGCCCCGCGTGGCAGTACAGGTCCGTGTGGCAAATGCCGGCCGCGACGACACGCACCAGCACCTCGTCCGCCCGGGGTTCGCCGAGCTCGAGCTCTTCAATCATCGGATGGGGCTGTCCCGCTCGCGAGACCGCCGCTCGTACTCTCACGGTGACCCTCCCGCAAAGGCCTTCGAAGCGGCGCCCGCCGGCGCGACCCGCGGCCCGCGGCCCGCGACCGACCCCCGCCCGCTCAGGTCACGCGCTCGGCCATCACGGCCGCGATCGACGCACGATAGCCTCTCGGGAGATTCGGCGGAAGCGCGTCCGGCGCGAACAAGCCGACGCGCTTGTGCTCGGAGCTCAAAGCCGGCTTAAAGGATCCCACAACAATGCACCGGTAGGTCGCGATGAACACGTGCCTTCCCGGCAGCACCTCGAACAGGTAGGTGTCGACCGGCGGCCCCACCCGAACCTGGATGTCGAGCTCCTCGAGAATCTCCCTGGCGAGACACTCGGTCGGGGACTCGCCGAGCTCGATGCGGCCGCCCGGCAACTCCCACTCGTCGCGCTCGTTGAGCAGCAGAACGACCTCGTCCCGGGGTGAGAGGACCACTCCCTTTATCGATATCGGAAACACGTGACCCCTGCTCAACGTCGAGGCCGTCATTTTAGTCTCATTCCCCCCGTCGACCTCACATCATATTTATATTCTTGATACCTCAAAGCCGCGCCGGCGCAGTCTTTTGCATCGTAACCACTCGGTGAGCGTCGAGCGGCGCGCAAGCGCCAATGCTTTGGCTTCGTCGAAGCGCGCTCTTCGTTATTTGACGAGTGCATTTCGCTAAAATGCTATTCTTCCCTCCTGGACGCTTGGCTCTCTCACACGAGAGAGCGCGTTGCCGACCGCGGCCGGGGCGCTTTCCGAGCGGCTCGTCGCGTCGTTTCGGGTACACTCCTGCACGCGGCGCGGCATGTTCTGCATCGTGGTGGCTGCGGGTACCTCATGGGGCGAGCCAGTTTCAGCGAGCGGAGTGACGCATGGCGCCGAGAGCGACGACGAGCCGGACGAGTGTGCCGCAATTCGAAGTATTCTCGACCGCCGGGCTGCCCGCACGGCACAGAGCGGTGTACTGGAACCGCCTGTTGAGCAGCGCGGTCACGGCCGCCGCATTCGAGCCGGCCGACTCTCAGAGCTTCTCGGCCGAGCTGACCCGCATCAAGATCGGCGACGTCTGGCTGGTCGAGGTACGCTGCGACCCCGGAGCGCTCCGCGTTCCGGCCTCAAAGGCGCCGCTGACGTTCGGGCCCATGTGGTCGATTCAGCTCGTCCTCGACGGCGAAAGCACCGACCGCCAGTGGGGCCGTGAGACGCGCTTGAGGCCCGGAGACTTCGCGCTGCACACCAGCGCGTCGATGGAGCCCTACGAGTCGGTCCACGAGACGCCTCTGCGCAAGCTCATCGTGGCGATGCCGCGGTACGTGTTGCGTCGTTACCTGCCCTGCCCGGAACCGATGGCAGGCGTCGCGATGGCGGGAGACCAGGGCGTGAGCGGCTTCGCCTCGACTCTGCTCACCCAGTTCTGGGGTCGATGCCGCGCAGAGTCGGCGGCCGTGATGCATCCTCAGGTCGTGCACGGAGTTCTCGAGCTCGTCGCGAGCGCGTACACGAGCCTGCCGGAACTGCCGCGCTCCGAAACGTCGGCCAAGTCCCACCGGGCGAGGGCCGTCGCCTATATCGAATCGCATCTGCTCGAGCCGGACCTCGCGCCGGGACGCGTCGCCACGGCCCTGCAGATGACCACTCGAAATCTGCACTACTCATTCTCGCATCAGCGCGAGACGGTGTCTCAATACATCGTGCGTCGCCGCCTCGAGGAAAGTGCGCGGGTCCTGATCGCGCCCGCGCAGCCGCGTTCGGTGTCGGACATCGCGTTCGACTTCGGCTTCTGCAGCGTCAGTCAATACGGCCGCGCTTTTCGCCGGGTCTTCGGTTTGACGCCGCGCGCCTACCGGCGCCGACATCGTTCCGGT
>JASHSR010000391.1 GCA_030038645.1 Gammaproteobacteria bacterium | reverse complement strand
GTGGTGCTCGTGAGCCAGCTCGCGGTGCTCTGGCCCGCCCTGCGGGCCGCTGCGGTGCCACCGGCGGTCGCGGCTCGAACTACTTAGGCTACTCGTCAACGGTGCCCGTATGTTCTGTTATTACTGCGCTCTCGCGTTCAGAAGCCTCCGCCGCAACGTCGCGCTGACGGGGCTGACCATCGCTGCAATCGGCGCCGGGATCGGCGCATCGATGACGACGTTCTGCATCTTTCGCGCAATGGATGGCGATCCTATCGCCTACAAAGCGGACCGCCTGTACGTACCGCAGATCGAGAACTGGGACCCGCGCGACCATTCCCCGAACAGCTCGAGAGGGACCGACGGACTGAGCGATGCGCTTAGCTATACCGATGCGGTCGCATTGATGCGAGCTCATGCCGCGCCCCGGCAGACGGCACTTTACGCGACGGAGTTCGTAGTCGAGCCGAACGACCCGCGGCTGCTCCCGTTCCCCATCAGCGGTCGCGCCGGTTACGCGGATCTGTTCGCCATGTTCGATGTTCCGTTTGCTTTCGGCGGGCCCTGGAGCGCAGCGGACGATCAGGCTCACGCGCCGGTCGCGGTGATCAGCCGTGCGTTGAACGACAGGCTGTTCGGCGGCGCGGACAGCGTCGGCCGGGTTCTGCGGCTCGATCAGCAGAACTACCGGATCGTGGGCGTGCTGCGGGACTGGAATCCGGTTCCGCGTTACTACGATCTGCAGGACGCATTCGGCAACGATCCGGATGACGTCTTCGTACCCTTCACGCGCGCGATCGATAAGCACAAGATGACGCACGAAAGCAGCAATTGCAGCGGCACCACACCTCCGCCTCCGGGATGGAGCGGGCTGCTGCAGTCGGAGTGCGTCTGGCTGCAATTCTGGGTCGAGCTTCCGACGCGCGCGGCTGCAGCGCGGTACCGGACGTTTTTGCAGAACTACGCCCGGGACCAGGAGCGCGTGGGGCGCTTCCACTGGTCGGCGCGCACGCAGCTGCGAGATCTGCGCCAGTGGCTCTCCTACGAGCGCGTCGTATCGCCGGAAGTGCGTATGATGGTCGTGATCGCATTCGGGTTCCTCCTCGTCTGCCTCATCAATGCCATGGGACTGATGCTCGCGAAGGTCATGTTCCGCTCGAGCGACATCGGCGTGCGGCGCGCTCTCGGCGCGAATCGCCGTGCGGTCTTTGCGCAAGGGCTGGTTGAAGCGGCGGTGGTCGGTGTCGTCGGGGCGGGCGCCGGCCTGCTGCTCGCTTTGCTCGGGCTGGCGGGTCTGCGCTCGTTGCTTTCCAAGGAGTCCCTGGTGCTCGCGAGGATGGATCCGACGGACCTCGGCATCACGATCGCCTTGGCGGTCGTCGCGACTGTGTTGGCGGGACTGTATCCAACCTGGCGGGCGACTCGAGTGCAACCTGCGTGGCAGCTCAAGTCACAGTGAGGCGATCCATGAGACTCCATCCGGTACTCGCGGCCATGCGCCGAAACGCGGTGGGTGCTTCAGTCATCGCAGCGCAGATTGCGGTGGCGCTCGCCATCCTCTGCAATGCGTCGTTCATCATTCAGCAACGCCTGGCGTGGACTGCACGGCCGAGCGGGACGGACGAGGCGAATACGTTCGCCATCGCCAACGCGTGGGTCGGCGCTGCGAGTGATGCGGCCGCGCGGGTTCGAGCCGATCTCGCGCTGCTACGATCGCTGCCGGGCGTCGTTGGCGCGTACGCCACCAATTCGTATCCGCTGACGGGTGGAGGTGCGAGCGAGCAGCTCAGCCTGGATCCGGACCGAGTGCGGACGGCGCCTGCGGCGGTGTATTGGGGGGATGAGCAGACGCTGCGCACACTCGGACTGAAGCTCATCGCGGGCCGTGACTTCAGGGCGGAGGACGTGATCGACGCCGCACAGCTCAATGTGCCTCCCTCCGGGCTGATCATCAGTCGGGCGCTGGCGCTCAAGCTGTTTCCTCGCGGCGACGCGCTCGGGCGCCGGATATACCTCGAGGGTGAGAGCTATACGACCCCCATCATCGGCGTCGTCGCGAAGCTGCAAGTGCCTTGGACGCGGTTCGGAGGCTGGGGGAGCACCTGGAGCGACAGCTCGATCGTGGTCCCAGTTCGGGACGCAGAACCGTTCGCGTACTACGTCGTGCGCGCGCAGCCGGGCAGGTTGTCGCAGCTGATGAGGACGGCGCCGCAGCGACTCTTTGCGCTCAACCGCGATCGCCTGATTCCGCAGGTGCGATCCTTCTCGCAGGCGCGGAGAGAGGTCTATCGCGACGATCGCGGATTCGCGGCTATTCTGGCGGTGGTCTGCGCGGTGCTGCTCGCCGTAACGGCTTTCGGCATCGTGGGGTTGACGAGCTACTGGGTGGCGCAGCGCCGGCGGCAGATCGGTGTCCGGCGCGCGCTCGGGGCGACGCGCCCTGCGATTTTGCGATACTTTCAGACCGAGACTCTCGTGATCAGCGCCGCGGGGGGTATCGTGGGTCTGGCATTGGGCATTGCAGCCAATGTGTGGATGGTCCAAAGCTTCGCGATGGCGCGGCTGCCGGTCACTTATTTGATCGCCGGAGTGCTCGTGGTGCTCGGTGTCGGTCAGCTCGCCGTGCTGTGGCCGGCCTTGCGCGCCGCCTCGGTCCCTCCGGCGGTCGCGGCCCGGAGCGTCTGACGGACTATCATGGCCGTCAGAACCGTCCTGGTCGTTGACGACAACCCCTCCGTGGCGTCCGCCCTGGAGGTGTTGTTCCGACTGCGGGACATTCGCACGGTCGCCGCCCGGACCCCTCAGGAAGGCCTCGCGGTGCTCGCGCGACAGCGCATCGATCTGGTCATCGCCGACATGAATTTCAGCGCGGATACGACGTCCGGGGAGGAGGGTAGGGCGCTGTTTCGGGCCCTGCGGGCCGCGCAGCCGGATCTCCCGGTCATCCTGATCACCGCGTGGACGAACCTCGAGGCCGCCGTGGAGCTGGTCAAGGCGGGCGCTGCCGACTATATCGGCAAGCCTTGGGATAATGACAAGCTGCTCTCGACGGTCGAGAATCTGCTCGAGCTGGCGGAGGCCACCCGCGAGCGCGAGCGGCTGCACCGGGCGCTCCGCCGCCGCCGCGAGCGGCTTGCGGCACAGTACGACGTGCGCGACATCGTGTTCGAGTCGGAGGCCATGGAGCGCGCGGTCGAGCTCGCGTGCCGGGTCGCGCGCGCCGACGTGCCGGTACTCATCACGGGTCCCAACGGCGCCGGCAAGGAGCGCATCGCCGAGATCGTGCATGCCAATTCGAGCGTGCGCGGGGGACCGTTCGTGGCCATCAACTGCGGAGCGATCCCTGCCGAGCTCGTCGAGGCGGAGCTGTTCGGTGCGGAGGCCGGCGCCTACACCGGGGCGACCCGGGCACGAGTGGGGCGCTTCCAGCTCGCGAACGGCGGCACGCTGTTCCTCGATGAGATCGGCAATCTTCCGGTGACCGGTCAGGTCAAGCTGCTCCGCGTGCTCGAGACCGGACAGTTCGAGCAGCTGGGCTCGAGCCACACGCGCAGCGCCCGGGTGCGGATCGTGAGCGCCACGAACGCGGACGTTCCGGCGCTGATTCGGGCCGGCCGCTTTCGCGAGGACCTGTACTACCGGCTGAACGCGATCGAGATCGCGCTGCCGCCGCTCGCGGAGCGGACGGAGGATATCCTACCCCTGGCCCAGCACTTTCTCGGCCAGGACTTCCAGCTGAGCGAGGATGCCGCGGCGGCCCTGCTGGCGCACGACTGGCCGGGTAACGTGCGCGAGCTGCGGAACGCGATCGAGCGCGCGAAGCTGCTCGCGAGCAACCGTGTGGTGAGCGCCACCGACTTGAACCTTCCGGCGGCCCAGCGCCCGCTCGTTCTGGAGGGCGACCCGCTCACCCGCGAGATCATCGAGGCGAGCCTGCGCAAAGCCGGCGGCAACATCAGCCGCGCCGCGCAGAGCCTTGGCCTGTCGCGCCAGGCCCTGTATCGTCGCATGGAGCGGTTCGGGCTCAAGACATAGGGCAGGGCGCCATGCGGATGCGCTCGAGTCTCGAAGGCAAGCTCGCCACCCTGCTGCTCGCGGTGCTCCTCGCGAGCGCACTGGCGGCCGCATGGCTCACGCAGGATCTCCGGCGGCCTTGGCTTGCATTTCCGATCGTGGTGGCAGCGGGGCTGTTGCCGGCGCTATGGATCGCGAGGCGCGCGGTACGTCCTGTGCGGCGCATGCTGCGCGCGATGGCCGGAGCGGTGGCGAGCTATCGGGACGGCGACTTCAACCTCTCGCTGGCCGTGGATCGCGGGGACGAGCTCGGTGAGCTGATGGCCGCACACAACGAGCTGGGCCATGCGCTGCGCTCCCAGCGCGCGAACCTGGCGCAGCGCGAGCTGCTCCTGGAGACCGTGACGCAGCACTCCCCGGTCGCACTGGTGCTCGTGGATCCTCATCAGCGCGTGACGTATGCGAACCTCGCCGCCCGCCATCTGCTCAACGGGGGACGGAGTCTGACCGGCCTCGACTTCTCCGCGTTGCTCGGGCGCGCGCCGGAGCCCCTGCGGGCGGCAGCCGAATCCGGCATCGACAGCCTTTTCACCGTGGAGATCGGTGGCGTCGAGGAGATCTTCTCGCTCTCGCAGCGGCTGTTTCAGCTCCAGGGCCGCCCGCATCGGCTGTACCTCCTCAAGCACCTCACGCGCGAGCTCTCGCGGCAGGAGGTGGCGATCTGGAAAAAGCTCATCCGAGTTCTGAGCCACGAGCTGAACAACTCGCTCGGGCCCATCGCCTCGCTTGCGCAATCCGGCGGCGAGCTCACGCGACGCGGCGATGTCGCAAGCCTGGATGCCGCGTTTGCATCGATCGGCGAGCGCGCTCGGCACCTGCACCAATTCATCGCGGGTTATGCGGCTTTTGCGAGGCTGCCGGCCCCACAGCCGGCGCCCATCGAGTGGCGCGGGTTTGCGGCCGAGATCGCATCGGCGCAGCGCTGCCGGGTCGTCGAGCCGCTGCCGGACGGTCCTGGATGGTTCGATCGCGCGCAGCTCGAGCAGGCGTTGATCAACCTGCTGAAGAATGCTCACGAGGCGGGTGGCCCTGCTGAGGCCATCGAGCTCTCGGTGATCCACGCCGGTACGGAGCAACGCATCGAGGTGCGCGATCGCGGGCCGGGAATGAGCGGGGCGGTGCTC
>JASHSR010000036.1 GCA_030038645.1 Gammaproteobacteria bacterium | reverse complement strand
CGACCGAGCTTCGCGGCCGCCGCCGCCGCCGCGGCGGTGCCGTCCGAGCTGCCGTCATCAACGACGATGACGTGGAGAGAGCCACGGAACTGCTGGCGCAGCAGCGACTCGACGGCCTCGCCGATCACGTCGGCCTCGTTGCGCGCGGGAATGACGGCGACGACTTTCCTCGGCGGGCCCTCCTCTCGCAGCCGCGGCGGAAGGTGGCGCGACACGCGCCAGAATCCTCCGCGAGCCGCGAGCAGATACACCCAGATGAGCAGTGGAAGGGCTGCGAGGATGTCGTCGCTCAGGCGAATCATGCAGGAGGACCTTTCGGGCGGCGGCTGACATTACCACGCGCCGCGGCTGGTATGATGGCCGAGGCCGCGACCGCTCAAGACGAGTTCCGCGATGCTCGATGCGCCGACACCTCAGCTGTCTCTCTGGTCCGACGACGACCCGGGCGAGTCTTGGGTCGTGCGCGAGAGCCGGCGTGCGCGCCGGCTCGCCGTGCGAGTGTTCCAGACGGGACGCGTCGAGGTCGTCGTGCCGCTCAGAACCTCGCGCAGCGCCGTCGAGCACTTTCTCGCGCGCCATCGCACTTGGATCGAGCGCAAGCGCGCGGAAGCGCGGCGCAACGCAGCCGTTTGCGAGCCCTTCCCGCCGCGCACCGTCGAGCTTCCGGCCTGTGGCGAGAGCTGGCGCCTGCATTTGGCGGGCGGCGCCGGACGGCTGCGCGTCGCGAGCTCCCCCGGCCTGCTCAGCCTCTACGGCGACTGCCGCAACGCGCGAGCGCTGCGCCAGCTGCTGCGGCGGTGGCTCATCGGCCATGCGCGTGCCGTGCTCGGCGCCGAGCTCGAGGGCTGCTCGCGCGAGCTCGGCTTCGCCTACGAGCGCGTCATCGTCCGCCGCCAGCGCACGCGGTGGGGCAGCTGCTCGGCTCGCGGCACGATCAGCCTCAACTGCTGCCTGCTGTTCCAGCGCCGGGAGGTGGTGCGCTACCTGCTGATCCACGAGCTCGCGCACACCCGCCACATGAACCATTCCCGTCGCTTCTGGCAGTGCGTCGCCGAGCACTGCCCCGGCCACCGCGCGCTCGACCGCGAATTGCTCGACGGCTGGCGGCGCGTGCCCTCCTGGGTGTTCGGCGAGTCTTGAGAGCCGCCGGCGAGAGGCCATGACGAAGCCCTTCGACAAGAGCGAGCGCGTCGATCTCTCGGACGAGCGGGTCCACTGGGACCTCGGCTCCTCGCAGTCGTACGGCGAGTACCTGCAGCTCGGGAGGCTCCTCGATGCGCAGAAGCCGCTCACGAGGGAGCACGATGAGATGATGTTCATCATCATCCATCAGGTCTCGGAGCTGTGGATGCGCCTGTTCCTGCACGAGCTCTCCGGAGTGCTCGACTGCGTGCGCCGCGACAACGTCGGTCCCGTCTTCAAGATGCTCGAGCGCATCGCGCGCGTTCAGACGCAACTCACCGCATCGTGGGATGTGCTCTCGACGATGACCCCCGCCGACTACTCGGCCTTCCGCAACTCGCTCGGGCGCTCCTCCGGCTTCCAGTCGGTGCAGTACCGGCTGCTCGAGTTCACGATCGGCAACAAGAACGCGGACATGATCGCCGTGCACCGGCGGAACACCGAGGCGTACGCGGCGCTGAAGCGCGCGCTCGAGGCGCCGTCGCTCTACGACGAGATCCTCGCGCTGTTGAGCCGCCGCGGCTACGGCATCCCGGAGGACTACCTCGCTCGCGACTTCACCCAGCCCTACCGGGCGAGCAAGCAGGTGGCGGGCGCCTGGCTCGCCGTGTACCACAACACTGAGGAGGACTGGGACCTCTACGAGCTCGCCGAGCGCTTGATCGACATGGACCACAAGTTCCAGCTCTGGCGCTTCGCGCACCTGAAGACGGTCGAGCGCATCATCGGTTACAAGCGCGGAACGGGCGGGACGAGCGGCGTCGCCTATCTTGCGAAGGCGCTCGAGCTCAAATTCTTTCCGGAGCTGTGGCAGATCCGGACTTCGATGTGATCCGGCGGCGCGCCTGCCAGCGCTTGACGATGCGGTAGCCCAGGAGCACGGCGAGCATGAACGCGTACAGGAGCGGCTCGCGCACGTCGCGCTTGACCTGCCAGTAGTAGTGCCACACGCCGAAGATGGCGGCGACGTAGATGAGCTGGTGGAGCTTCAGCCAGCGCCGCCCGAGCCGGCGCATCATCTTCTGCGTGGAGGTCACCCCGAGCGGGATGAGCATGAGGAGCGCCGAGAACCCGATCGTGATGTAGGGCCGCTTGGTGATGTCCTGCAGCACGGCGTGCAGGTCGAGCTCCTGATCGAGGATCAGGTAGATGAGGAAGTGCATCGCCGCGTAGAAGAGCGCGAACAGCCCGAGCATGCGCCGCAGGCGCAGGAGGTGGGTGAGGCCGCTCAGCTGGCGGACCGGCGTCACGAGCAGGGTGATCAGCAGGAAGTTGAGGGCGGTCTTCCCACAGGCGTGCAGCAGGCGCGCGACGGGATCGGGCCCGAGAGACTGGCCGAGGAGGTTGAATGCTCCGGCGGCGAGCAGCACGGCGGGCGTGAGGCTCGCGGCGAAGACGACGGGCTTGTAGATGAAGCGGTAGCGCTGATCGACGCTCAGCATGGGAGGGATTGTGCCCGCGCGCTGCCCGCAGGGGGAGCGGGCGCAGGCGATTGCGGGCGATCGCGCACGCGGGTCCGACCGCTCGTCAAAAGTACCGGTGCAGGTCCATGCCCTGGTACATGTGGGCGACCTCGCTCGCGTAGCCGTTGAACATGAGCGTCGGCTGGCGGGCGAACCAGCCGGCCCCAATGACCCGCTCGGTGGCCTGGCTCCAGCGTGGATGCGGCACGTTCGGGTTCACGTTGGCGTAGAAGCCGTACTCGTCCGGGGCGGCGATGTTCCACGTGTTGCGCGGCTGGCGCTCCGTGAAGCGGATCTGGACGATCGACTTGATGCCTTTGAAGCCGTACTTCCAGGGCACGATGAGGCGCAGCGGCGCGCCGTCCTGGTTCGGCAGGGTGTCCCCGTAGAGGCCGACGACGAGGAGGGTGAGCGGGTGCATCGCCTCGTCCATCCGCAGGCCCTCGACGTAGGGCCACGGGAGGATCGAGTCCCGCTCGCCCGGCATCTGCGTGGGATCGTAGAGGGTCGTGAACTCCACGTACTTCGCCTTGGAGGTGGGCTTGAACCTGCGGAGCAGCGCGCCCAGCTCGAAGCCGACCCACGGAATGACCATCGACCAGGCCTCGACGCAGCGAAAGCGATAGATCCGCTCCTCGAGGGGCTGACCCTTCAAGATGTCCTCGAGGTGGTACGTGCCCGTGATCTCCGCCTCACCGGCGATGGCGAGGCTCCAGGGGCGCGGGCGCAGCGTGTAGGCGTTCGCCTTCGGGTCCGACTTGTCCGTGCCGAACTCGTAGAAGTTGTTGTAGCCGGTGATGTCCTCGTAGGGCGTTGGCTTGAGGCTCACCGAGTACTCACGGTTGAGCGTGCACGCGAGCGGCTGGAGCTGGGGCGCCGGGGGAGCGCTCGCCCGAGCCTCGGGCAGCGCGGCCGTCGCGCCGCCGGCGAGGGCGCCTGCAAGCAGCGCGCGGCGGCTCAGGTACACCTTGCGAGGCGTGATCTCCGAAGGCGCAATGCCGCCCGGTAGCTGGGTCATGCGGATCCTCTCGTGTGCGCTCCCGCCGTCCACTCCCTCATCCGTACAGTCCTACGGCTCGCCGCGGCGAGGTAAGTTCCTGACCGCAAGCACAAAATATACCGCCGAAGACCGCGGAGCGACAGGCGGCCGCATCCCGCGTGAGACGCATTACCGCCACCACGCGGATGGAATGCCGGCGCGGCGGGCGAGCCGGCGCGCCGCCCGCGAGCCACAGACGAGCAAGGGCTCATCGACCCGGCGCAGGTGATCGAGGTCCGCGGCGTCGTTGCCGTAAGCGGCCGTTCTCAGGCCCGGGTGCCGCCGCGCGAGCTCCTCGAGGCAGCGCGCCTTCTCGGCGCCTCGGCGATTCGGGGTGGCGAGCGCCCCGTCGAGGCGGTCGTCCGTCCAGGTGAGCCCCGTGCAGATCGTCTCATCGAACTCGAGCCGAGCCGCGATGGCAGGCGCGTAGAGGTCCGTGCTCGCCGTGAGCAGCACGAGCACGTCGCCCGAGCGGCGATGGGTCTCGATCGCGCGGAGCGCGTCGGCCCGCACGCCGCGCTCGAGGAGCCGCGGCACGAACTGCGCCGTCCAGGCCTCGAGCTCGGCCCGCGTGCGGCCGCGTAGCGTCGCTTGAAGAAGCCGCGCCTTGAGCGTGCCGCGGTCGATCCGCCCGAGGCCGTACGCGAGCAGCGCCGGCACGACGCGCAGCAGGCGAAGCAGCTGCCACGGCCGCTTCTCGAGCAGGCCGGCGACGTAGGGAAGGAGCGTGTCGTGGCGCGTGATCGTGCCGTCGAGGTCGAAGACGACGAGGCGAGCCACCGGAGGTACGACCGGGCTGGGCAAGGTGGGCCGCCGTGGAGCCGTGGAGCGGTGAAGCCGCAGAGCCGCAAGCCGTGGAGTGCCGAGACCTCCGCGGGCACCGGGCCCTCAGGCGGCTCGGCGCGCCGCGGCGAGCTGTCTCAGCACGTACTGCAGGATGCCGCCATGGCGGAAGTACTCGTGCTCCTTCGGCGTGTCGATGCGGATCCGCGCCTCGAACTGCACGGGCGTGCCGCTCGCGGGAGTCGCCTTCACCGTCGCCTTGCCGCCGAGCGTCGCGCCACCGCCGCCGAGCGTCACGTCGAAGACCTCCTTGCCGGTGAGCCCGAGACTTTGAGCGCTCTGGCCGGGCAGGAACTGCAGCGGCAGCACGCC
Organism: Gammaproteobacteria bacterium; assembly: GCA_030038645.1. Lineage (GTDB taxonomy): Bacteria > Pseudomonadota > Gammaproteobacteria > Steroidobacterales > Steroidobacteraceae > JASHUC01. Next base: position 1,230 of record JASHSR010000036.1, on the reverse strand, counting down.
CATGCCGATGAGGTTCGAGCGGTGGATGCGCTCGAAGCTCTCGGCGATGACCGCCTTGACGCCGAGCAGCAGGGTCCCCTTCGCCGCCCAGTCGCGCGAGGAGCCGGTCCCGTACTCGCGGCCCGCGAGCACGACGAGCGGTGTGCCTTCCGCCTTGTAGCGCATCGCGGCGTCGTAGATGGACATCGTCTCGCCGCTCGGCACGTGGATCGTGACGCCGCCCTCCGTGCCCGGCGCGAGGAGATTGCGCAGGCGGATGTTCGCGAACGTGCCGCGCACCATCACCTCGTGATTGCCGCGGCGCGCGCCGTAGGAGTTGAAATCCGCGGGCTGCACGCCCTGCTCGATGAGGTACCGCGCCGCGGGACTGCCCTTTGCGATGTTGCCGGCGGGGGAGATGTGATCCGTCGTGACCGAGTCCCCGAGCACCGCGAGCGCTCGGGCGCCGCGGATGTCGCCCGCGGCGGGGGGAGTCATCGTCATGCCGTCGAAGTAGGGCGGATTCTTGACGTAGGTCGACTTCTCGTTCCACCGATAGAGATTGCCCTCGGGGATGCGGATGCCGGCCCAGCTGCGATCGCCGTCGAACACGCTGCGGTAGCTCGCGCGGAACATCTCGGAGTCGATCGAGCGCAACACGGTCTGCTGCACCTCCTGCGGGCTCGGCCAGATGTCCTTCAAATAAACGGGCCGCCCGTCTCGGCCCGTGCCGAGCGGGTCGGTCGCGAGGTCGATGTCCATCGTGCCTGCAAGCCCGTACGCGACGACGAGCGGCGGTGAGGCGAGGAAGTTCATCCGCACCTCCGGGTGCACGCGCCCCTCGAAGTTGCGGTTGCCCGAGAGCACCGCGCAGCCGATCAAATCGCCGGCCTTCACCGCCGCGGAGATCTCGGGCCGCAGCGGACCGGAATTTCCGATGCAAGTAGTGCAGCCGTATCCGACGAGATCGAAGCCGACGGCGGCGAGCTCATCGAGCAGGCCAGCCTTGCGGTAGTAGTCCGTGACGACGCGCGAGCCCGGCGCGAGGCTCGTTTTGACCCACGGCTTCGCCTTGAGGCCGGCGCGATGCGCGTTGCGCGCGAGGAGTCCCGCGCCGATCATCACCGAGGGGTTCGAGGTGTTGGTGCAGCTCGTGATGGCGGCGATGAGAACCGCGCCGTCGGTGAGCGTCAGCGGCTGGCCGTCGAGGGTGAGCGGGGCGCTGCCCGGCGCGGCGCCTGAGCTCGCGCC
>JASHSR010000390.1 GCA_030038645.1 Gammaproteobacteria bacterium | reverse complement strand
CGGCCGGCATGTAGAGCATGCTCTGCCCGACGCACAGCTGCCGGCTCGCGCGCAGGGCGGCGGCCTTCATGTTCTCGCAGGCGGCCTCCGAGATCGCCATCGGCTTCTCCACGTAGACGTGGGCGCCCGCCGCGAGCGCCGCGCACGCGAGCGGCTCGTGAGAGTCGGGGGGCGTCAGGACGTGAACGATGTCGGGGTGCAGATCGAGGAGGTCGGCGAGACTGTCGAGCGCGTGAGGCACCGAGTAGCGCGCCGCCTGCGCGCGCGCGAGCGCCACGTCGCGGTCCGCGATGCCGACGACGGTGCAGCCCGGATAGCGGCGCGCCGCCGCGAGATGATGCCGGGAGATGATGCCACTGCCGACGATCCCGATTTTCATCGCGAGCAGCGGAGCAAGAACCGTACCGTTGCCGCTCGTGCTCGCGACAAATGGTGGCGGCCGCCACCCTCGATCCGCTTGCGCCTCCTCTGGCATCGCTCTTGCAAAGTGCACGGGATGGCGATGCGCTCCGCCCCCAGGGTTTACTGGCTCACCGAGGAGTATCCGCCCGAGACGGGTGGAACGGGCGTCATCGCGGCGCGGTTGTGCGAGGGCCTCGCGGCGCGCGGCATCGAGACGCGAGTCATCACGCGCCAGACGCGGCCGGCGCGCGCTCGCGAGGAGTGGCTCAATGGAGTGCACGTCCGCCGAATACAGCCTGCCGGGCGGATGAAGGGTGTCGGGTGGCGAGCGGTGCCCGCGATGCTCGGCTATCTCGCGAGGCTCTCCGCCCTGCTCGGCAAAGAGGCGCGCCGCTACGACATCGTCGTGGTGTCGAGCATGAAAGTCATCCCGCTCGCGGCCGTTCCGGCCTGCCGGCTGCTGGGTAAAGTCTGTGTGGTTCGGCTCGAATCGCCGTTCGAGCTGGTCGAGCCGATCACGGCCGAGAGCCGCGGCGCCATGGGTCTCGCTGCCGGCCGCTGGGTCTCTCGCGTGCTCGGCGCGCTGCAGCGCGCCGTTCTCACCCGCGCGCACTGCATCGTCGCCATCTCGTGCGACCTCGAGAGCCGCCTGCGGCGCGCGCGCTGCTCCGCCGCACGGATCGTGAGAATCCCGAACGCGACCGATCTCTCCCGCTTCAAGCCGGCCACGCGAGAGGAGAAGGGCGACTTGCGCCGGCGGCTCGGCATTCCCGCCGACCGCACGATCGTGCTGTACGCGGGCCGGCTCTCGCGCGCGAAGGGCGTCCTCATGCTGATCGAGGGATGGCGCGAGCTGAGTGGACGCTTCCCGGATCTGCACCTGCTCCTCGTCGGCGGCGGCAAAGGCTCCTGGGACGACTGCGAGGAGGAGGCGCGGCGGCTCGTGCACGCCCATCGACTCACCGAGCGCGTCTCCTTCGCCGGGCAGAGCGACCGCGTTCACGAGTACATGCAGTGCGCCGACGTGTACGTCTGTCCGAGCGACTACGAGGGGTTCAGCCTCGCGATCGCGGAGGCGCTCGCCTGCGCGCTCCCGGTGGTGGTCACCGCCGTCGGCGCGGCGCCGGAGATCATCGAGCCGGGCGTGAGCGGATTTCTGTTCCCGCCGAAGGATCGACAGGCGATGGTCGAGGCGCTCGCCGCCTGTCTCGGTGAGCGCGCGCGCTGGCCCGAGATCAGCCGGCGCGCTCGCGAGTCGGCCGAGCCGTTCGACCTCGCCCGGGTGGCCGATCGGTATGCGGCGCTGTGTCGCGAGCTCGCTCTCGCCCGAGCCGCTGCAGCGCCTCCCGCAGCTCCTCGCGGGAGGCTCCAAGGATCATCATCCGGTACCAGAGCTCGGCGTTGATGAGGAGCCAGAGGCGGTTGCCGTGATCGCGGCGGCCGGCGAGGTGCTCGGCAAGCAGCGCCTGGATCGGCGCCGCCCGCAGGATGCCGGCGCGGACCAGCTCCGCATCGGCAAGCAGGCCGCGGTAGAGCAGGCGGTACTCGTCCTTGAGGATGTAGGGCAGCGCCGATGAGAAGCCCTGCTTCGGCCGCTCGAGGATCTCCCGCGGCAAGTAGCGCCGCGCGAGCTGCCTCTGGATGTAGCGCAGCGAGCGGCCGCGCACCTTGTACCGAGCGGGCAGGCGCGCGGCGTACTCGGCGAGCCGGTGATCCATGAAGGGGCTGCGCGCCTCGAGGCCGCGGGCCATGGTCATGCGGTCGGTGATCATGACGGGATGGTCCGGCAGCCGGATGGCGCTGTCGACCGACAGCATGCGGTCGAGCGCGCCGTCCGCGCGCTCGGCGAAGCGCTCCTCGATCACCGACTCCCCGTGCCAGGCGCCGAGGGCGCTCGCCGTCTCGGGCGTATACAGCTCGGCGCGCGCGGCCCGATCGAAGTAGAAGTACGAGAGGCTCGCCGCGTAGCGCTCCCCGCCCGAGAGGAAGGACAGGCGCTGAAGCCACTTCAATTGATGCCCGGCGCTCTTGTACCAGCCCACCTCCGGAACCCGGGAGAGCAGCGGCTCGAGGACTCGGCGGCGCACGGCCCCGGGCACGCGCGCATAGCGCTCGGCGTAGAGATTGCCGTAGTAGCGGTCGTAGCCGCCGAAGAGCTCATCTCCGCCGTCGCCGCCCAGCACCACCTTCACGTCGCGGCGCGCCACCTCGGCGAGCCGGTACGTGCAGAGCGAGAGCGGGTCCGAGGGCTCATCGAGATGCCACACGAGGTCCGCGAGCCCGGCGATGAGGGAGAGCTCGAGGGTCTCCTCGTGGTGCTCGGTGTCGAAGGTGTGAGCGACGAGGCGCGCATAGGGCCCCTCGGCATGACGCTGATAGGGCAGGTTGATCGTGAACGTCGGCAGGCCGCGTACGCCGAGGCGCCTCGCGAGCAGCGCGACGATCAATCCCGAGTCCATGCCGCCGCTCAGGAACGCGCCGACCGGCACGTCGCTCACCCTGTGCAGGCGTAGCGCCTCGGTCAGACGCTCCTCGAGCTCATCGAGCAGGTCCTCCTCCCGGATGTCGACCTTCGGCTCGTAGCTCAGCGTCCAGTAGGGCGCGACCGTCACCTGCCCGGTACCGCCCTCGTACACGAGCTTGTGAGCCGGCGGAAGCTTGTGAATGCCCTGGAACATGGAGAGGGGAGGGGCGATGAGCCGCAGCCCGAGATACTGGTCGAAGGCTCTGAAGTCCATCTCGCGCAGGCGCGGATCGAGCGCGAGGAGCGCCTTGATCTCGGAGGCGAAGGCGAGCGAGCGTCCGTCCGAGCAGTAGTAGAAGGGCTTCTGGCCGAGGTGATCGCGCGCGGCGAGCAAGCGCCGGCGCGCTCTGTCCCACAGCGCGAACGCGAACATGCCGCGCAGGTGCCCGAGCAAGGCGTCTCCGTGGCGCTCGTAGAGCGCGAGGATCACCTCGCAATCGCTGCCGGTGAGGAAGCGGTAGCCGCTGCGCTCCATCTCGGCGCGGATCTCGCGGTAGTTGTAGATCTCGCCGTTGCAGACGAGCCAGAGCGTGCCGCTCGCGTTGACGAGCGGCTGGCGGCCGCCTTCCAGATCAATGATCGAGAGGCGGCGATGGCCGAGCACGGCGCCGGCGTCCTGCTCCACGCCCTCGCCGTCCGGCCCGCGGTGCGCGAGCGCCGCGAGCATCCGCCGCATGCCGGCGGCCTGAGCGCCGGGGCGGTCTACGATGCCCGCAATGCCACACATCGCTTGCTCCGCTCGCGCAGCGCGCTCTCGAAGAGGGACTCGTAGGCGAGCGCGCAACGGTCCACGAAGAACCGCTCGACGTCGAGGAGGTTGTGCCGTCGGATCGACTCCCGCCGAGCGGGCGAGCGCTGCAGCTCCCGCACCGCGAGGGCGAAGGCGTCGACGTCGTTGAGCGGCACGACGTGGCCGGTGTCGGGCGTCGAGAGAAAATCCGTCTGCCCGCCGCGGTCGTAGCAGACGATGGGCAGGCCGAGCGCCATCGCCTCGAGGAAGACGAGTCCGAAGCCTTCGTGCTGGCTCGTCGAGACGAATACGTCGGCGACGCTCAAGGCGCGCCGTTTCTCGGCCTCCGTCGCCTGACCTAGAAAGCGGATGCGGCTCGAGAGCCCGCGCTCCGCGGCGAGGCGTCGCATGGCGGGCAGGTCGGGCCCGTCCCCCACGACGAGCAAATACGCGCCCGCGGCGCCCGCGGCGGAGGAAGAGGCTTCGGCGCGGTCGAGCGTGGAGTCGAGCATGCGATTGGGCGCGCGGTCGAGCTCGCGGTCGAGTGCAGGGTCGGGCGGGCAATCGAGCGTCCGGCCGAGCACCTCGATGAGCTGGCCGCTCGCCTTGCGCGGCACGACGCGCCCCACCGTGACGAGGACGAAGGCATCCTCGGGGAGGCCAAACTCGGACCGCTGCGCATCGAGCACGGCGGGCGGCCGCTCGATGCCGAGTGGCACCAGCTCGACCGGACGCGTCACGCCGTAGAGGTTCCGGACGTTCGCGGCCGTGTCGCGAGACTGAGCCACGACCGTGTCCGCGCGCCGCAGCAGCGACGCCACCGCTCGGCGCAGCAGCGCGTGGCGGTGAGGTGAGCTCGCTTTGGATGGATCGTAGAGGTCTCCTCCATGCACCGACAGCACGTTCGGAACGCCGAGGCGCCGCGCGAGGAAGCTGCCGAGGGGCCCCGAGGGGACGACGAAGTGGGTGTTGATGATGTCGAAGGGCTTCTGGCGCGCAAGTTGCAAGCCCCGCCAAGCCCCCATCGGCAGGTAGGCCGCCATCGAGGGAAGGTTGGCGACGGCACGCCGCGTGCGGAAGAAGACGGGCACGCGCTCGATGCGCGCCGCCCCGTCGCTCGATTCGCGATCGAGCCCGGCGGCTCTCGAGGTGAGCACCGTCACGTCGTGGCGGCGCGCGAGCTCTCTGGCGATCGCGGCCATGACGACGCCACCGCCGCCTCCGAGAGGCGGGTACTCGTAATTACAGAACAGAATGCGCATGGCAGGAGGAGAGTGAGCGATGAGCACTCAGACGGCATCGGTCGTGCCGCCCTCGCGGCGGGAGCCCACGGCGGCGCGGGAGTCGGCGCTTGCCGGAGAGCCGGCGCTGACGGGCGCACCGGAGCTGGCGAATGCACCGGCGCTGGCACGAGAGTCGACGCGCACGGGAGAGCCGGCACGAGAGCTGGCCCCGGCGCGCGAGCTCGCGGCACGCCTCGAGCCCTTCGACTCGTACTGGCAGGCGCCGCAGAACGTCGAGGGAGGATTCCGCGCGTTCAGCGCCTACTACCGCGCGAACTATCTGCCGCACCTGCCCGCGGATCGGGACGCGAGCATCCTCGTCGTGAGCTGCGGACCGGGCTATCTCGTCAACCTGCTGCGGGAGCGCGGGTACCGGTGCGTTCTCGGCATCGACTCCGATGCGGCGAAGATCGCGTACGCTCTGCGGCGCGGCCTGCCGTGCGAGACGGCGCGGGCCTTTCCATTCTTGCAGGGCCGCTCGAGCGCGTATGACGTCATCGTGCCGGAGCAGGAGCTCAATCACCTGACGCTCGAGGAGACCATCGAGTTCTTGCAGAGGTGCAGGCAGGCGCTGCGGCCGGGCGGACGGGTGATCGTGTACGCGATGAACGGGGCGAATCCGCTCGTCGGCTCGGAGAATCTGTCGCACAACATCGACCATTTCTACAACGTCACCGAGTACAGCTTGGAGCAGATCCTCGAGCTCGGCGGCTTCGCCGGCATCCGCATCTTTCCGCTGAAGCTCTACGTGTTCTGGAAGAATCCCCTCAACTACGTTGGCCTCGCCGTGACCGCGCTGCTCGAGCTGATGCTGCGCGGCATCTATCGCCTCTACGGAAAGAAGGTACGAGTGCTCAGCAAGAAAATTGCCGCGGTCGCCTTCAAGCCGGCTTGAGGGCCGGGGCTCAGTCACGTTTGGGCCCCCGCCCTGACGGCCGTGCAGCATGTCTCGCCCCCGCAGCGTGACTCGAAGGGGCAACGGCGGCGGCCGGCAGCAGCCCCTCGGCGCGGTACCACTTCGCCGTCCGGTGAGCGCCTTCGGCGAACGGCACGCCGGGCGTGAAGTCGAGCAGAGCCCGAGCCTTCGCCGTCGAGAAGCGGAACGACTTGCGGAAAAAATCGAGGCGGCGCGGATTGAGGGGAGCCTTCACGCCGAGCGGCTTCAGCGTGACCTCGCACACTTGCGCGGCCGCGGCGAAGGGCCAGAGCGGCACGTGAGCAGGCAGGCGCGGCCGCCCGACCGCCGCGCAGATCGTCGCGACCATGGCGTTCGTCGTCAGCCGCTCCTCGCCCGCGAGCACGAACGTCTCGCCGACGGCCTGCGGCGCGGAGGTGGCCTTGAGCAGCCCCTCGCAGAGATCATCGACGTAGATCGGCTGGTGCTCGTTCGTGCCGCGCCCGAGCGTCACGTAGCGGTGCCGCTCGATCGCGCGAAACAGCTTGAGCAGGCGCAGGTCCTCCGGCCCGTACGTCTCCGAGATGCGCACGATGCTGATCTCGAGCGCGTCCGCGAACGCGCGCACTACGGACTCCGCGGTGGCCTTGGTGCGCCCGTACGGGTTGTCGGGCGCGAGCGGGCTCGACTCGTCGAGCTCGGCGGGCTCGCGAGTCGCGGGACGCGCAGGACTGATTGCGCCGGTCGCGCCGGCCGCGTCCACTGTGCCGGTCGCCCCGCTTGCCGCGCTCGCGCCGCTCGCCCCAGCGGATCCATAGACGCCGATGGTGCTGCCATAGACGAATCGCCGCACCCCGGCGCTCGCGGCGGCCTCGAGCAGGCGGCGCGTCCCCTCGACGTTGACGCGGCGGAAGTAGCTCTCCGGCGCGTGGGCCTCGTGCTGAGCGGCGGCGAGATGGACGATCGCGTCCTGGCCTCTCAGGGAGGCGAGGAGCGCCGCGCGGTCCTCGAGGGAGACGAGAGCGACCGGGATTCCCCCGCGCGCGAGCGTCTCGATCCGACGCCGCTCGACGGCGTTGTTGGCCGCGCCGGTTGCGGTGACGGCACAGCCTCTTTGCCGCGCGTACTGCGCGAGCTGGCAGCCGATGAATCCGGAGCTTCCCGTCACGTACAGCCGCGGCAGATCGGGACCCGGCATGATCAGGCGCTCTCGGCTGCGAGCGGAGCGGGCGGAGCCGCCGCGAGATACCGTGCGAGCTCCCGGTCGGTCGCGCCGCGCTCCTCGACCGCCCGGCGCGCGGACCAGCCGCATTCCCTGCGCAGGAGGCTCTCGACTTCCGCGAGCGCCTCCTCGCCCGGGTGTCCATCGGTTGCGATCTCGGTCCTGCGAAAGATCACATCGGAGAGGCTCTGCGCCATCTCCTCGCGCACGGCGTAGGCGATCTCCGCGGCGAGCACGGGCGTTCCCGTCACGCAGCGGCGCAGCG
>JASHSR010000389.1 GCA_030038645.1 Gammaproteobacteria bacterium | reverse complement strand
GGGGCGGGGGAGCTTGACCGGGTGAGGCAGCCGGGCAATGCTCTGCCGGTTCAACTACCGGGGAGTGAAGCCATGCCTTCAGGCGGCAAGGTCGCGGTCGTCACGGGAGCGGGAAGCGGCATCGGACGGGCGGTCTCTTTGGCGTTCCTTGCGGACGGCTACCGCGTAGCGCTCGCGGGCCGACACCGGCAAACCTTGGAGCAGACGGCGGCCGAGGCTGGGGCAGCCGCCGGCAACGCTCTCGTGGTCACGGCCGACGTGACGCAGCCGGCCTCCGTGCACGCGCTGTTCTCGCGGATACAGGAAACGTTCGGACGGCTCGACGTGCTCTTCAACAACGCGGGAGTGAGCGCCCCGGCCGTGCCGCTCGAGGATCTCGCCTACGCGCAATGGGCCAATGTCATCGCGACGAACCTCACGGGCGCCTTCCTCTGCACCCAGGAGGCGTTCCGGATCATGAAGGCGCAGCGGCCACGCGGCGGCCGCATCATCAACAACGGCTCGATCTCGGCGCATTCGCCCCGGCTGCACTCGGCCGCCTACACGGCGAGCAAGCACGGCATGACCGGCCTCACGAAGTCCACCTCTCTCGACGGCCGCGAGTACGACATCGCCTGCGGGCAGATCGACATCGGCAACGCACGCACGGAGCTTGCCGCCCAGCTCTCCGCGAAGGCGAAGTCGCCCGAGCCGCTGATGGACGTGAAGTACGTCGCGAGCGCCGTGCTGCAGATGGCGAACCTGCCCCTCGATGCGAACGTGCTGTTCATGACCATCATGGCGACCAAGATGCCCTACGTCGGCAGGGGGTGAGCCGCGTCGGCGGCGAACGCGCGCCCATGGACGTGCGCGCCGGACCGACACGCGGAGCATGGAATGCGAAGCGTGGCGGGGCCGCGCCGGGGCGTCGCAGCTCGATCAGCCAAAAATCGGCCTGCGGCCGGAGCGTGGCGCCTCCTTGCGCCAAACGTCTCCCTTCTCGAAAACGATCACGCTGTCGTAGAAACTGATGCCGAAGGTTTGTCGGGTGATGAAGTCCGGCTCGATCCGGCCGCGGCTGTGATCGGCATTCAATCGGTCGACGAAGCTCTTCGACAAGTTGACGAACGTGTTCGGATTGTCGATGCCGCCGCCGAATTCCGGCCAGTACGAGGTGTGGACGTCCTCGACCATGTAAACGGCATTCTTCGGCATCCTGGGATAGAGAAATTGGAAGCTCTTGGCGGTCTCCTCCATGCGGTGACTGCCATCGTCGAGGACCACGTCCGGAACGCCAAACTCGTCGATTACGCTTTGCAGAAACCGCTCGTCCGCCTGATCGCCAATCCGCACGAAAATACCCGCAGCCTCGTGCGCCTTGCACTTCTCCTCGTGGTCGATGCCCACGATCTTCGCCAGCGGCCCGAAAAATCGCTGCCACATGGGCAGGGACCCGCCTTTTGCCACCCCGATCTCGAGAAACGTCAGCGACTTGTTGCAGTACCAGGAGAAATGTCGCTCATAAACGGGGAAGTAGTGAACCCACTTATGGATCACTTTCCCGTCGTTAGTGAGAAAATCCTGCCACAGACTCATGTCGCTCCTCCGGTTCATCGGGCCAGGAAGCGCGGACTATACGCGTTTGCGTGCACGTGAGTTCCGCGCCGCGGCGGCGGACATCGCCGCCTCCGAGCGAGAGGCGGCCCTCGGAGCAAGGGCGTACGTCGCGAATTCCGGATCGACCGCTGCGCGGCGAGTCGGGTGGCGCTGCGCTCTCAACGCAGGCGAGGCGATTTACATGACGTTACATTCCTAGCAGGCCGAGCGAGCTTCCGCGATGCTAGACTCCGGGCGATCGGCATTATTCTCCTTGAAGACTGGGTCGCGATGGGTCAACTAAGCGAGTTCCTCAATCGAGGCGAAGTCATTCTCATCTCATGCTGTAACCTCGGTAGCTTCGGATCGCGGTACAGCGTGGCGGCGCTCACGACCGAGGGCATCAGCTGGCTCAACCTGGACGATGCGATCAACGCGTCCACCGATATCGGAGTCACCGGTATCGTTGCGACGGAGAAAAGCTGCTTTGTCGCCATCCAGGGGAAAAACCCGAGGATCCTGAGCCTGGGACCGGATTTGCGAGCGAATGGCCGGTTCGAATGCAAGCAAGCGCAGGATATTCATTCACTCGCCGAGCGGGACGGCGCTCTTTACATCGTCTCCACGGCGCGCAATCAGGTCGTGTCGATCGGCTGCGAGGGCAGCGCTCTCTTCGGAGAGGAGAAAATCGCCTTCACCGGCGCGATCACGAAAGAAGACGCGATTCATCTCAACTCCATTTGCTTCATCGACGGTGGAGCGATGCTCGTCTCGATGTTCGGCATCAAGTGGAGAGCGGACGCCCGCCTCGGGGCCATCTTCGACGTGAGCAACGGCACGAAGGTCCACGGAAACTTGGGCGATCCGCACAGCCTCACTTGCCTGCCGAACGGCGTCGTTGGATTCTGCGAGTCGCTCAGGAGCTCCTTCTGCCTCCTCGAGCCGGGAGGCGGCGCGCTGCGGAAGGCGCGCCTCTCGGGGTACACGCGCGGGTGCACGTTCACGGGCCGGCATTTCGTAATAGGCTCGAGCTGCTATCGGTCCAGGTCGCGGTCGTCGGCGTCTTTCAAAAAAATGCCGGCATGCCGTGACCCGCACGGCAATCCTTGGCAGCGCTCTTCGCTCTACTTCCTCAATCCGGATCTCTCCACCGCCCTGCACCTCGATTTCACTTCCTACGCCCGGGAAATCTACGACGTCATTTTCTTAGGGACTCGATTCACGCCCTCGCAGCTCTTCAGGGATGCCGCCGCGCGCCGTATCGATGCGATGCACGATGAGATTCGCGGAACGAGCGAGTACCTCGGGCTGGCTCGATACAAGCGCACCTCCGAGTAGAGGCGGCATCGCGGCCGTAGGCCCGCCGCTAGGGAGGGCCAGGCGCAGTGAGCTATAGTGTGCGGCTCAACGAGCCCCCGCGGGCGGCCGCGCCGCCTCCATGCGCGGCGGGCCGCAGGGCGCAAGCGAGGACATCATGCTGACGCTGTACCACTGGGAGCCCAACGCCAACTCCGGCAAGCCCATGCTCGCCTTGGCGGAGAAGGGCGTCGCGTACGAGAGCCACTACCTCGACCTGCTCAATTTCGACCAGCACAAGCCCGAGTACCTCGAGGTCAACCCGGACGGCACGATCCCCGCGCTGGTCCACGACGGCAAGATCCTCACCGAGTCGACGCCGATGATGGAGTACATCGACGAGACGTTCGAGGGTCCGCCGCTGCGGCCGGCCGATCCCAAGGAGCGCTGGCGCATGCGCTGGTGGATGCGCTTCTTCGATTCGTACTTCGCGCCCTCGCTCAGCATGATCGGGTGGAGCGTCTTCGTCGGCCCGGCGGTGCGCAGCAGGGACCGAGCGGAGCTCGAGAAGGCGATCGAGCGCATTCCGCTCGAGTCGCGCCGCATCGCGTGGCGCAAGGCCATGTTCAACGAGTTCTCGCCGGCCGAGCTCGCCGAGTCGCGCCGCCGCGGCGCCTTCGGCACGGCGGCGCTCGAGCAGCACTTGGCGACCCATCCGTGGATCGCGGGGAGCGCCTTCTCGCTCGCCGACATCAACGGCTTCAACTTGGCGTATGCGCTGCCGCTCTCGCAGCCGGATCGGTGCAACGACGAGAAGACGCCGCACATCATGGAGTGGCTGCGCAAGATCTACGAGCGGCCGGCGACCAAGGCGACCTGGGCGAAGGGCCGCACGCAGATGGCTTCCCGGGTCACGATGCTCCAACGCAAGTAGCGGCAAGCCGCGGTCGAGCGGCGAACGCGCCGGCCGGGACGCCCGGGCCGGTGTGCGCTCCACGGACGGCCACTCGAGGGAATCGCAACATGCTAGAGCTCTACCACTCAGAACCGAACATCTACTACTTGAAGCCGCTGATCGCTCTGAAGGAGGCGAGAGCTCCGTTCACGAGCCACTACTTCGATCCGACGAGCTTCGAGCAGCATGCCCTGAGCTTCCCTCAGAACATGGAGTCGGGACTGCATCTCGAGCGCGAGGGGCCGATCCTCGTCGACGGCGTGACGGTCCTCAGCAGCTCCTTCTTCATCCTCGAGTACATCGCGGAGGCGCTCCCCGCGGCGAACCTCCTGCCCGGCGATGCGTACGAGCACTACCGCGCCCGCGCGTGGGGACAGTTCGTCGCCCTGCAACTCTCCCCGGGGGTGTGTGCGCTCGGTTGCGCGAAGTACCTGGCGCCCGTCCTCAAGTCGCGGGACTCGGGGCAGCTCAAGGCGCGCATCGAGCGCATCGAGCCGCAGGAGCGCCGGGCGGCGTGGATGGCCGTCATCGACGGCAGCTACGACGAGAAGACGCTCGCGGCTGTGCGCGAGCGGCTCGCAATGCCCGTCAAGCGCTTTGAGGACGCGCTCGGCCGCACGGCCTGGCTCGCGGGATCTGCATATTCCATCGCGGACATCGACGCCTTCGCGATGCTGAGCCCGCTGCCGGACCTCGCCCCGCAGGTGGTGAGCGAGAAGGCGACGCCGCGCATCATGCAGTTCCTGCGGCGCATGCGGGAGCGTCCGGCGGTGCAGCAGGCGCTCGCGCTCGCGAAGACCGCGTGGCCTCAAGAGGCGTTCGTTCCGGGCGCGGAGCCGTCGCGCTGGGGATAGGTGTCGGCGTCCGCGCGTCGCCGTCAGCCTCCGCGTCGCGTCGCCGTCGACTTCCACGTGCGCATCGTGGCGCCTATTCTCGCGGCGCCGCCGGGCGCGGCTGCGTCCGAGGGCCCCGAGCTGCAGCCGACTGCGCCCTCTCGCCCGTGAGATCGAAGCGGGATTTGCCGGGGGGCGCGATGAGCAGCGACGCCCAGCCGTCCTGCGCCTTGGGCGGGTACCAGAGCAGCGATTTCTCGTCGAGCCGCGCGAGCGCGCGGGGGCCGTCCCAGGCGACGCCTTCGCAAACGTAGAAGGCCTCGAAGGGGCCGAACGCGGAGGACGCGAGGCCGGCATTGCTCTCGAAGTAGATGACCACCGGCTCGAGCGATTCCGCGCGGACGAACTCGGCATCGGTGAGCCGCCAGCGCTTGAGATACGTCGCGACGGGCTCGTTGCCGGGGCCGCGGCAGAGCATGCCGCCGATCAGGCGAAAGAACGGGCCGGGCTCGATGCTCTCGGCCGCTCCTTCGCCGGGGGTGTAGAAGCGCAGCCTCAGCAACGGAGCTTCAGGCGGTCGCCTGCACCGCGCGATAGAAGTTGCCGGAGCGGACTTTCACGAGGTCCTTCGCCGGATCGAACGTCACCCCGAGCGGGTCGCCTCCCTTCGCCACGACCTCCATCTGCTGCATCAGCATCCGCCGCTGCATCATCACGCCGCGATCGCTCGTGACCAGATGCTCCTCCGAGTGCAGCGAGATCGGTCCCTGGCCGGCTTGGGCCTCGTAGTCGCCCGGCGTGCGCTGGTGCTCCTCCAGGGTCATCTCGCCCCAGCTCTTTCCGTTGAAGCGCATGCCGCGAAAGCTCAAGCTCTCGGGGATCTTGCTCACCATGGCTTGTACGTAGTGGCTGTCGTCCACCGGCACGACCCATGAGATGCCGGCGGAGGGGCCGGGCTTCAGCTGCACGTCGGGCACGCTCATGATATTCGGCATCAGCCAGGAGGAGATCCGGTCCACTTCCTGCCCGTCGTCGAGCTGGCGGACGGCCGTGTAGCAGACGCCGTGCTCGGTGTAGAAGAAGTCGACCTTGGGCATCAGAGCGAACTGCGGCACGAACTGCACCACGCTGAAGGTGGAGTGCAGCACCTGCACGTGGAAGGGATCCATCACGTTGTCGTTCATGTGCAGCCAGCTGTACGGAACCACCTCGAGGCTCTCGTCCCCGGTCGACCCGAAGCCGCCGAAGCTGTACCACATCTTCTCGCCGGGACCCACGTTCTCCAGATTGTCGTACCGCGGCAGCACCGGCTTTTTCTCCGGCGGACCCAGGTACGCGAAGATGAGCCCGTAGCGCTCCTCGACGGGGTACCAGGGCTGGCGCGCCGCATCGCGGTGGCGGCCGCCGTCCGGCTCGCAGGGCTGATCGAGACAGCGGCCCTCCACGTCGAAGAGCCAGCCGTGGTAGCAGCAGCGTATGCCGTGCTCCTCGGTGCGGCCGTAAAGGAGCGAGGTGCCGCGGTGCATGCAGCGCGGATAGAGCAGCCCTGCACGCCCCGAGCGGTCGCGGAAGAGGATCAGATCCTCTCCGAGGATGCGCACGCTCTGCGGCAGGTCCTTCAGCCTCGCGGAGAGCCCGACGGGCTGCCAGTAGCGGCGCATGAGCTCGCCCAAGGGCTTGCCGGGCCCGACCTCCGTGAGAAGCCTGTTCGGGTGCTGAGGGGACCGGCCGTAAGCACAGCCGTCGCGCGCAGGATTACGGGGCTCGGAATCGCTCATGACTCACCTTCCGGCACGGGGTCCACGATCGCGGGCGAGATTGTACCGAATCGACGCGGTTGGCAACCGTTCGGCGGGCCATTGCCCCGGGGGCCCGGTCGTGTCATAAAAGGCCGGCCGCGCGGCAGACGAGAGCGGCGCTCGACGCGGAGGGGAAGCACATATGTCGTGGGCTGAGGGTGTTCGGGGCGCGATTGCGTGCGCGGTCGCCGCTGCAGCACTCGGCGTAGTCCGTCCCGCCTCGGCGCATCATTCGTTCGCGCTGTTCGATCACGTCAACCGGGTCACCGTCACGGGAACGGTCGTCAAGTTCGACTGGACCAATCCTCACGTGTACATCCATCTCGCCGTCCCGGATGGAGCAAAGACCAAGGCCTATACCGTCGAGTGCGCGAGCCCCAACGTCCTCACGCGCGTCGGCTGGAAGTACGGCGACATCAAGCAGGGGGATCGGGTGACCCTGCTCGTCAATCCCCTGAGGAGCGGGAAGCCGGGCGGCATGCTCGAGCGGGCCATGCTCGCGGACGGACGAACCTTGAGCGACGGCAACCCTCCGGGCGGTGTGTTTCCGCTGCAGCGGCAGCGGGAGTGAGGAGGGCGCTTCCATGAGGCTGCAAGCACGTCTCTCTACACCGAGCCGCCGCAAGCTTCTCGCTTGGTCGGCGGCCGCAGGCACGCTCGCCATGCTCGTCGCGACGCTGCCCGGCGAGGCCTTCGAGTCGCAGCTCAAGGGCGTCGACATCACCGGCACCTGGGTCCGCTACGGCGGCTTCTCGCGCCGCGGCGTGGATCCCCGGTACGCGGCGCCGCCGCCCGGGAAAATGGTGCTGAGGCCGCAGTACGCGCAGGCCTATGCCGCCAAGACCAAGGAGGAGGAGGCCGCCGTGGCGCGCGGGCAGCCGATCGCGGATCCGGGCGTCAACTGCCTACCCTACGGCATGCCGGAGATGATGTCCGCCATCTATCCGCTCGAGATCCTGCAGACGCCCGGAGAGGTGACGATCATCGCGGAGGCCTTCAGCCAGGTGCGGCGCATCTTTCTAGGCGCGCCCCAGTACAAGATCGGCGATTTCCCGCCCGGGTACTACGGGCACTCGGTCGGACACTGGGAAGGCGACACCCTCGTGGTGGACACCATCGGCATCAAGCCCTCGGTGCTCGGGCACGATGAGATGCCCCACAGCGACCAGCTGCGCGTCACGGAGCGCATCCGGCTCGTCGGTCCCGATATCCTGCACGATCAAATCACCGTGCAGGACCCCGTCACGCTCGTGAAGCCGTGGACCTTCACCTTCGCATACAAGCGCTACCCGCACTACCAGATGCAAGAGTACGTGTGCGAGAACAATCACGAGTACATCGACGCGAACGGCGTGCAGCACGTGCGCCTGCAAGATCAGATGCCACAGTGAGGCCGCTCGCCGAGCGCGCTTGCGCTTTCAGAGGAGTCGAGACATGAACGCCGTCGTCAAGCCCGAGCTCGAGTCGCGGACCGCGAGCTTCCTTTCGAGGACCCACAAGCTGTTCATCAACAACGAATGGGTCGAGCCGGAGTCCGGCAAGGCCATCGACGTGATCAACCCGGCAACGGGCAAGGTCTTCGCGAGGGCCGCCGCGGGAGGCGCCGCGGACATCGACAAGGCGGTGCGCGCCGCGCGCGCCGCGTTCGAGAGCGGTCCCTGGCCGAGCATGCCGCCCATCGAGCGGGCGCAGCTCATCTGGAAGCTCGCCGACGCCGTCGAGGCCGCCGCGGACGAGATCGGCTACATCCTGAGCCTCGACAACGGCATGCCGATGATGATGGCCAAGTTCGCGGGCGCGCTCGGCACCGCGCGCAACCTGCGCTACATGGCCGGCTGGTGCGGCAAGATCGACGGCGCCGTGCCGACGACCGCCGAGCCGAACAAGCTCGCCTACACGCTCAAGGACCCGGTCGGGGTCGTGGGCGCCATCACGCCGTGGAACTTCCCATTCGCGATGGAGGCCGACAAGGTCGGCCAAGCCATGGCCTCGGGATGCACGCTCGTGCTGAAGCCCGCCGAGCTCACTCCGCTCGGCGCGATCCTCCTCGCCCGGCTCGTGCAGGAGGCGGGAATCCCGCCCGGCGTCATCAATATCGTGACCGGATACGGCGATCCGGCGGGCAAGGCGCTGGTCGAGCATCCGGATGTGGACAAGATCACGTTCACCGGATCGACCGCGACGGGCAAGTGGATCGTCCAGGCGGCGGCCGCGACGCTCAAGCGGGTGACGCTCGAGCTCGGCGGCAAGTCGCCGACCTTCATCTTCCCGGATGCGGATCTCGAGCGAGCCATACCGGGCGCCGCGATGTCGGTGTTCGCGAACGCCGGCCAGATCTGCGTCGCCGGCTCGCGCCTTTACGTGCACAAGAAGGTGTTCGATCAGGTCGTGGAGGGGGTGAGCGGGATGGCGAAGCGCCTGAAAGTCGGACCGGGACTCGAGCCCGACAGCCAAATGGGGCCGCTCATCTCCCAGCGGCAGCTCGAGCGGGTGACCGGCTACATCGAGTCCGGCAAGACCGAGGGCGCGCAGGTGGTCGTCGGCGGCGGGCGGCGCGCGGGCGAGGGCTACTTCCTCAACCCCACCGTGCTCGCGCAGACCCATCGCAGCATGAAGGTCATGCGCGAGGAGATCTTCGGGCCGGTCGTGTGCGCCATGCCGATGGACGACGACGACCTCGACCGCATCGCGAAGATCGCGAACGACACCACCTATGGGCTCTCCGCGTACATCTGGAGCCGCGACGTGAGCATCGTTCACAAGCTCGCGCGCAAGATCAAAGCCGGCACGGTCCAGGTGAACGGCGGCGTCGGGCTCGATCCGGCCGTGCCCTTCGGCGGCTACAAGCAGTCCGGCTGGGGCCGGGAGCGCGGGCGCGACGGCATCGAGAGCCTGACCGAGACCAAGGCGATCGGCATCTCGCTGTAGCCCGGCCGATGCGCAGCGTCGGCTTCGTCGGCATCGGCAACATGGGTTGGCCGATGGCCGCAAACCTCGTGAAGTGCGGGCGCTACGCCGTCGCCGTTCACGACAAGGACGCCGAGCGCGCCGCGCAGTTCGCGCGGGAGCACCACTGCGCCGAGGCGCGCACGCTCGCCGAGCTCGCATCCGCCGACGCCGTCATCACCATGCTGCCGACCGGCCGCGACGTGCGTCAGGTGATGCTGCAGGAGGGCGGCCTCGCCTCGAGCCTGCGGCCCGGCGCCCTGGTCATCGACATGAGCTCGTCGGACCCCGTCGGCACGCGGGAGCTCGGTCCGGGGCTCGCGGAGCGGGGCCTGACGCTCATGGATGCGCCGGTCTCGGGCGCGGTCCCGCGCGCGCGCGCGGGGACGCTCGCCATCATGATCGGCTGCGACGACCGGGAGGCCGTGGCGCGCGCGAAGCCGCTACTCTCCGCGATGGGCGAGCGGCTTTTCGAGGTGGGCTCGCTCGGCTCGGGTCACGCCATGAAGGCGCTCAACAATCTCGTGGCCGCGTCCGGCTACGCGACGGTGTCGGAGGCGCTGCTGATCGGCAAGCGCTTCGGCCTCGAGCAGACGATCATGGTCGACGTGCTCAATGCCTCGACCGGGCGCAGCTTCATCACCGAGGCGGTCATGAGGGAGCAGGTCATCGAGGGCCGGCACGCGAGCGGCTTCTCGCTCGGCCTGCTCGCGAAGGATGTGAAGATCGCGGCGGATCTCGGCGCCGCGGTGCGGCTCGATGCGCCCGTAACCCGCCTGGTGAGCGAGCGCTGGCTGCTCGCCCGCGACCAGCTCGGCGCGGCGCGCGACA
>JASHSR010000388.1 GCA_030038645.1 Gammaproteobacteria bacterium | reverse complement strand
CGGGGCTCGACCTGCTCAAGAAGATCCGCGACACGCGTCCCGCCCTGCCGGTCATCGTGATGACCGCCTATGCCGATCTCGGCAATGCGGTGTCGGCCTACGAGAGCGGCGCGTTCGAGTATCTGCCGAAGCCCTTCGACATCGACCAGGCGGTCGACCTGGTGCGGCGCGCGGCTCGCAGCGGCGGGACCGCGGGGACGGAGCCGGCGAGCGCGCCGAGCATTCCGGAGCTGCTCGGGCGGGCGTCCGCCATGCAGCAGGTGTTCCGCGCCATCGGGCGCCTGTCGCGCTCGAGCGTGACCGTGCTCATCACCGGCGAGTCCGGCACGGGCAAGGAGCTCGTCGCGCGCGCGCTGCACGAGCACAGCCCCCGTGCGGCGAAGCCCTTCATCGCTCTCAACACCTCGGCCATCCCGAGCGAGCTGCTGGAGTCCGAGCTGTTCGGGCACGAGCGGGGCGCGTTCACCGGAGCCGACAGCCTGCGCCGCGGGCGCTTCGAGCAGGCCGACGGCGGAACGCTGTTCCTCGACGAGATCGGCGACATGTCGATGCCGCTGCAGACGCGCCTGCTCCGCGTGCTCGCGGAGGGAGAGTTCTACCGGGTGGGCGGACAGACACCGATTCGGGTGGACGTGCGCGTCATCGCGGCGACTCACCAGAATCTGCAGAGTCACGTGCAGCGGGCGCTGTTCCGCGAGGATCTCTACCATCGGCTCAACGTGATCCGCATCGAGCTGCCGCCGCTTCGAGCGCGGGCGGAGGACGTCCCCGATCTGCTCGAGCACTATCTCAAGGTCGCCGCTCTCGAGCTCGGCGTGGAGCCGAAGGCGCTCGCGCCGGAGGCGCTCGAGAGGCTCGTGCGGTACGCGTGGCCGGGCAACGTGCGCGAGCTCGTGAATCTGTGCCGCCGATTGAGCGTCCTCGCGCCGGGGAGCGAGGTCGGCGCCGAGGATCTGCCGGCGGAGATTGCCGTATCCGCCGCCACGGGCACGGAGGTCGACTGGGCCAAGGCGCTTGCGAGCTGGGCGGAGCGCCAGGCGACGATCGGCAAGCGCCCGTTGCTCTCCGACGCCCAGCCGGAATTCGAGCGTGTGCTCATCCGCGCGGCGCTCAAGCGCACGCAAGGCCACCGGCAGGACGCCGCGAAGCTCCTCGGCTGGGGGCGCAACACCCTCACCCGCAAGCTCAAGGAGCTCGGGATGAACCCGGTGGATTGAGCGCCTCGCGGCCCGCAGCCGCCGGCCCCCTCTCAACGCGAGCGGCAGTCCGGCCGCGAGGATGGTACGCTTCGGCGATCCTGGCGCCCGCGCCGGGAATCGGTCCACGTCAGGGGGCAGCGTCCGTGAATACCGATCCTCGCGAAATCCTCGCCCGCTCGCGCTTGGGCTGGCTGCAGATCACGGCCGTGGTGATCACGATCGGCCTCAATGCGCTCGACGGCTTCGATGTGCTCTCGATCGCGTTCGCCTCGCCGGGGATCGCGGCCGAGTGGCACCCGACCAAGACCGCGCTCGGCTGGCTGCAGTCGATGGAGCTCGCCGGGATGGCGCTCGGCTCGATCCTGCTCGGCAGCATCGCGGACCGGATCGGGCGGCGCGCGATGATCCTCGGCTGCCTCGTGGTCATGGCCGCGGGCATGTTTCTCGCCACGACGGCGGGCGGCATGGTGCCTCTTTCGGTGTACCGGGTCATCACGGGGCTCGGGATCGGAGGCACGCTCGCGGCGATCAACGCCGTGGCGTCCGAGTTCGCCAACGCGCGCACGCGCAATCTCTCGGTCTCCATCATGTCGATCGGCTACCCGATCGGCGCGGTGGTCGGCGGCATCATCGTCACGCAGCTGCTGAAGGGCCACGACTGGCGGGCGATCTTCTATTTCGGCTGCGCATTCACCCTGATCTTCATCCCGCTCGTCTACTGGTTCGTGCCGGAGTCGGTCCCCTGGCTCATCCGCAAGCAGCCCGCCGGGGCGCTCGAGAAGGTGAACCGCACGTTGAGGCGCATGGGCCACGCCGCCATCGAGTCGCTGCCGGCGGTCACGCCGGAGACGCGCGCTCGCTCGAGCGGCGACATCTTCCGGCCCGCTCTCATCGCGACGACGGTGATCGTGACGGCGGCCTACTTCTTCCACGTCATGAGCTTCTACTACGTGGCGAAGTGGACTCCGAAGATCGTCGTCGACATGGGCTTCACGCAATCGCAGGGCTCGGCCGTGCTCACCTGGGCCAACGTCGGCGGCATGCTCGGCGGCGCGCTGCTCGGAGTGCTGACTCTGCGCTACGACGTGAAGCGGCTCACCATCGTCGTAATGGTGCTCGGCGCGATCGCCGTGGGCCTGTTCGGGCACAGTGCGCATCAGATCGGGGAGCTGTCGCTCCTCTGCGCCTTTGCCCTGTTCTGCACGAACGCCGGCATCGTCGGCATGTATGCGATCTTCGCCCACGTCTTCCCCACGCACGTGCGCTCGTCCGGCACCGGCTTTGCCATCGGCGTGGGGCGCGGCGGCTCCGTGCTCGGACCCCCGCTCGCGGGCTGGCTGTTCGACCATCACTACAGCCTGCCGACCGTGTCGATGGTGCTCGCGCTCGGCACCCTCGTCGCAGCGGGCATCCTGTCCCTGCTCAAGCTCAAA
>JASHSR010000387.1 GCA_030038645.1 Gammaproteobacteria bacterium | reverse complement strand
ATATAGACCCGGCAGGATTTGCCGTCGAGAGCGAGTCGGGCCTGGAGATACAGCTCACCTACCAGTTCCTGATGGGATCGAGAGGGAGCGAGCGGCTCTCTGACATAGGCGGTGCCATTGATCAGCTCATCGCACTCACCGTCAGGCCAAGTGAGGTATTCGGCGTAGGTGTGGCGCAGTGTGTCGCGCTGGGGAAGTGCCATGGCCGCTTGCAGTCGGCTTTGTATCAAGCATCAAGAATCAAGAATCATAAGCGCCCTACCCCCGAGCTGCAATGCCAGGGAACTCGGATCGCAAGATTCTCTGATGGTCGTGCCGCGTGGGGCACACCGACCTTGGATTCTACTTCGCGCTGAATTTGCGGCCTACGAAGATTCTTGAAATTCCCCTTCTGAAGTGTCGGCCGAGCCCCGGATCACAGCGGGATTGGCTTTCTGAGCGCGGCGCTGGGACGTCAGGATACGACGTCACCGGCCTTGCCGCTCGGTACATCGAACACGCGCTTCCAGCGAGCGGTGCCATTGATCAGCCCATCGCGGGGCGGGGAGAGGGGGTCGTTTTGCCCAGTGTCTCAACCGCCCGTGGGGAGCTCGAGCTTGGGTTCGGACAGCGACCACGACTCCGATACGCGAAGGCGACACGGACGTCGCTGTCGAGGCGACAACTACTGTGACACAGGGGGATGCCTCAACGGCGCTCGACCGGGACGATCAAAACTGCACCGAGGTCGTAAGGCTGTTCAATCAGGCTTTCGGAATTCCACATACTTCGCGTCACGCCGAGGAAATCCCCGTCGTAAACGTGGATAGCAGTGCTCAATCCCGCGAGCGGATTGATCACGGAATGGATGATGTCGCGGTCGAGGACCAGGACGTCGCCCGTGCTCAGAGCCTGACCGCCCGAGATCTCGATCTGAAAATTTGTCCTACCGGGGATCCGGCGCCAGAATACATTGTCTTCCCGGCCGCCATACATTCCGATCACGGCGCAGAGGCGATGCTCGTGCGGCGGTGCAATCTGGTTCGGCGCCCAGATGGCGTCGATCACCGTCAGATCTCGCGAGCGATAGAGAATCCGAACTCCCGCTTTTTCGGGCTCGCCCAACTGGCGGACCATGGAGCGGGGGTCGGAGACTGCGCGGGCGACGATCTCCTTGGTTGCAGTCCGCGTCGGGTCGGCCAGCGAGGCACGAAGATCGTCCACGAATCGGCTCAGGTCGAACATAATCGCCGTCGCCCTCTGAATTTATGGGAGCGTTGGCGGAAGGCGGTCCCAATCAATGCTCACGCCGGGGATCGCGCTGGTGGGTGTTCTGCCTTTCAGCTCGAGGATGGCGGCCTGTCCATAACGCCCACCCTCAAGCTCATCGCGCTCACCATGTGGCCAAGTGAGGTAGTCAGCGTAAGTGTGGTGCAGTGTGTCGCGTCGGAGAAGCGCCATGGACCTTCTGTGCTCCGTTTCGTGCCGGGCATTAAAAATCATAGGCGCCCTGCCGCTGCGTCGCAATCGCCTACAATAGCAAGAAGGCGCCCCTCGCGATGAGTATGTTTCGAAGTAGAGTCGGCCCGCACGGCCGTTCACGTGTGACTCGCCGCGCCATTCTCGTGACTATGGACGCCCCCGGGCCAAGCTGGGTACTTGCTGCATAGTTTGGCCTCGCTCTCGCGCTGCTCGGCCACCAGCGCCTGGATCTGCGGCCAGCGCTTCGATAGGAAGTGCTCGTCCTTGAACATCTCAACACGGACGGCGGAGAGCACATCGAATCCGTATTCATAGTAGACGCGCCCCAGCTTCTTGTTGAGGGCGATCCGACGAATCTCCTCGACGAAGGGAAAGACATCACGCTCTTCCAGGGCACTATGCGCCTGCGAGATGAAGGCTCGGGCGATGCTGATGCCAAGCCGTCCCTGCGCCACGCCTTGCACATCACGCTTCCCGGGTATCTCGGCCAGGTTGTGTAACCTGCTGGCCAGGAGGTCCAGCGGATGGATGATCTTCACGCCCCTCGAGATGCCAGGCAGGATCATCTCAACAGCGCGATCTTTCATCTGATCGGTATCGACGCCGACGATGGCCCACAGGAAGTCGATTTCCTTGTAGCCCTCGTCCTTCACCGTGAGGCTGAGTTTCGCGGTCTGCGGCGCGAAATCACCCGAGCCAACTTCGTGCAGCTTCCAGTTGCCTCCGCTCCTGTTGAGCGCCTTTCCCAATGCTTTCGCCGCGCTGACGGAACCGAGGAAGTCCATGTCGGCACTGATTCCGCTCGACAGCTCGGTGGGCGGCGGTACGTGGTAGACCTGACTCCAGAGGGCAAGGGCCTGGCCTCCGACCAGAACCGCAGCCTCGCTGCAGTTTTCTAAGATCTGGCGTATTTCATCGCTGGAGAGCGGAAGCTGAACGTTCTTCCACGTCATCGTCGTCCTCCAGCGCCGAGAAGCCACCCCTCGGCCACCTGAACTGGGCGCCACGCAACTGCTCCGCGCTAAACGCGAACAGCGCACTTTGCGGGATCTCGCCGCTGGCCACGCGGCTGTAGGAAACAGCCTGCCGCGCCCGCTTCTCGGCCCAGAACTGTTCCGCGGAAATTCTCTCCACCGGCAGCAGCGGGCGACGCACACGCAGAGGCAAGCGCTGCACCTCCGCCTTTAGCCCATCGGAATCCTTCTCCGCGTCCATCATCGAGGCCAACTCCTGTGCCCGGCCGAGCGCCTCGAGCACGCGGGCGAGCACGCCGAGAGATACCCCAGGGTCTCCGTTCTCAAGGCGCCGCAGCGTGTCCTGGCTGCAGCCAGCGGCCTGCGCCAGATCCGCGATACGCAGCCCGCGCCGCTTGCGCGCGATGCGCAGGTTCTCGCCCAGCTTGGCGAGCGCCTGGAATACAGCGTCCTGGATCATAAAAGTAGATATAGCAGTTATTAACTAATTTTACCATAGGTATAGCCGCTATTAATGCGATCATGTCGCGTCCTTGCGCAGGCCGCCGCGGGCCGCGAAACCGCCGGCGGGCGGCTAAGTCGCTGTATTTCCGGGCGCGGCGTTTCGGAAGTTCCGTTGGGCCGACGGTGGTCGCTCCAGTCGTTCTCTCAGCGCCAATGGTTGAGTATGTGAAAGCCGCCGACCATCGTCACATCCGAGGTCTCGAGCCGACGGATCGCCCCCGCGATCTCTGTGTGACTCATGTTCTTGCGCGGATCCGCGTCGCGATATACCGACATGATTCCATGGTGCCCCGGCCTTTTCCGGTGCAACTCGTGAAAATCTTCCGTGTTGTGAGTCAACAGCACTCGCTCGAGCGATTGGGCGAGATCGAACACTTCCGGATCCGGTATCCCATTCTTATCGAGCTCGCCGACGGCCACTACATCGTGTCCGTCGGTCCGCAGAATATTTAGTTGCGCGCGAGCTTGCGAGTCCTCATCCACCAGGATTCTCAAGCCGGTGTCCTGGCGTCGATGTCGATCTTCTCTCGTTTCAAACGCTGCCGCTCTTCGTTGGCTTCGGCTTCGATCAGCGGCTTGTTGGCCTCGCAGTACGCGAAGATTTCCTCACAAGCTTCCAAAGGTAGATCCCAACTCTCCGCGGCCTCGCGCGGGCCCATGCCGTTAGTCAGTGCGTCGAGCCATACAGCCGATGCCAAGAGCTTGCGTCCCTTGACCCAAAGTTGCCGGCGCCAAGGATGGGGACGCTCGAGGAGCCAGCGCCATTGTCCGCGTCCGCGGGTCTCGAGCTCGGGGATCGCCAGGCGGACGGCGGTCGCGGGACTCTTACCGACGAAAAGGCGATTGCCCTGCTGGACCTCCTCCAGAAGCAAAGTGGTCAGCTGCGCCGCTCTCAACACGGCGTCCTTTGTGCTGGAAACGGCCAATTGGGCGCGCAGATTCGCGAGAAGCTCTTCCTGCTCCGCAGACAGATCGAAGTTGGCGCGTTTGGTGGTACCGGCCATGACAATGCAACGCTCCTGGATAATGAGTATATTATACTCATTATCCGAGCAGGTGCAACGTCCCGTACGAGGAGCCTCGCGGTCGGCGTGACGGCCGTTGCGCATTCAGCGGATTTGATCACCTGCGACCGCAGGGCCGCGCCGATTTACGAAGGGTACGAAGTTCGGGTGGCTTTTCTCGCTTGAGAACGACGAGCGGTTGGCCAGAGCCAAATCCACGCACGAGGTTGAGGAGCTGCTTACATTCGGTATGAGCGATTCGGACCTTCAAATCAACACCGCCGCTTCCAAGCCAGGGACCATGACCGATGAGCCTGCGATTCGGCTGCGAGGCGTGACGAAGAGGTTCGGCGAGACGCAGGCTGTCGGCGATTTGAGCCTCGAGGTTCCCCGCGGCCGGCTGTACGGCCTCATCGGGCCCAACGGCGCCGGCAAGACGACGGCGATCCGCATGATCATGTCGATCCTGCAGCCGGATTCGGGGAGCGTTGCCGTGCTCGGGCACCGCTCCGCGCTCGATGCGAAGGATCGCATCGGCTACCTCCCCGAGGAGCGGGGCCTGTACCGAAAGATGCGGGTGGGCGCGTTCCTCGAATATATGGGCCGGCTCAAGGGGATGCCTGTCTCGATCCTTCCGGAGCGCGTGGGCTGGCGGCTCGATCGCCTGGGGCTCGAGGAGTACGCGGGCAGGCGCTGCGAGGAGCTCTCGAGGGGCACGCAGCAGAAGATCCAGTTCCTCGCAGCCGTGATCCACGATCCCGATCTGCTCATCCTGGACGAGCCCTTCAGCGGCCTCGATCCGGTGAGCACGCTGCAGCTGCGCAAGCTCATCATCGCCGAGCACGAGCGCGGCGCCACCATCGTGTTCTCGACGCATGTCATGGCGCATGCGGAGGAGCTCTGCGATCACATCGTCATGATCCATCACGGCCGCAAGGTCCTCGATGATCCCATCGCCGAGATCCGCAACCGCTACGATCCACGCACGATCCACTTACAGCCGCTCCATCCGAGCGCCGAGGAGGCGCCGTTGCGCGAGCTGCCCGAAGTGGAGCAGGTCACGCGCAACGACACGGGGCTTCAGATTCGGCTCGCCGACGGAACGGATCCCGCGGCGGCCCTGGCGCACATCGCGGCTCTGGTGCCCTGCAGCTGCATCGAGCTGGCCCGCCCCACGCTCGAGGAGATCTTCTTGCGTATGGCGTCCGGCGGGAGTCCGGCTCCGGGAGCCGGCGGCGCGGGCCGTCCGTGAGGCGCGAGGCGGCCCGGTGAAGAAAATCCTCGTCATCGCCTCCCGCGAGTTCCTTTCGACCGTCGCCACGCGAGGCTTCATCATCGGCTCGCTCATCACGCCGGTGATGATCGGGTTGCTCGTGTTTGGACTGCCGAGACTGATGAGCCAGAGGGACTTCCGCATCGCGGGCGAGGTCGCCGTCATCGATCCGAGCGGCGTGGTGGCGGCGGCGCTGCGCGATACGGCGGATCCGGCGAAGGTTGAGGAACGGCGGCGAGCCCGCGCGCAGCGATTGGCGGCGGGCGCCTACGGCGCAGCCGGTTCCGGCGTCGCCGAGGGGCCCGGCTTTGATACGGCGATCACCGCCATGACGGGAATTGCCGCCCTGAGCGGTCCCATTCCGCACGTACGATTCATCGAGCAGACGGGCGATCTGGCGCGCGAGGAGCATTGGCTCGTCCAGCCGGTCGCTGGCGCCCCGCATCTGGCGGTCGTCGTGATTCGCCCGCAGGCTCTCGCGGCGCCGGATGCCACGGATGCGGCGCCGGACACTGGCGCTGCGAGACCGGGCTTGGCCGGTGCGGGGCCGCGCACAGCCGGCCGAGGCTCAGGCGCCGTCGACGCCGGGCCGGCGTATGAGCTGTACGTTCCGGTCAATATCGATTCGCGCACGGAGGCGGCGATTCGCGGAATGCTGCGGGACGCGATCGTGTCCGTGCGCGCGCGGGCCCACGGGCTCGATCTGAGCCGGCTCGATGCGCTCGCGCAGGTGCAAGCCGGCCGATCGATCGCCATCACACGCGACGGCGCCGAGCGCCCCTCAACGCCCATACTCGACCGTATGCTTCCCTTCGGGCTGATCCTGCTGATGCTGCTCGGCGTGCTCGGCAGCGGTCAGCTGCTCCTCACGACGATGGTCGAGGAGAAATCGAGCCGCATCATCGAAGTGCTGCTCGCCGCGGTATCGCCGGTCGAGCTGCTCGCGGGGAAGATTCTCGGGCAGCTGGGCGCCGCGATGGTCGGCATGGGCTTGTACCTTCTCGTCGCATTCGTCGCTCTGCTCACCTTCGCTCTCGTCGGCCTCGTCGCTCCGTCCCTGCTGCTCTTGCTCTTCGTGCTGTTCGTCATCTCATTCCTCGTCTACGGGTCCGTGATGGTCGCCGTCGGCGCGGCGGTGAGCGACATGCGCGACGCGCAGTCCTTGCTGATGCCCTTCACGCTCGCGCTGACCGCCGTGTGGGTCCTCACGATTCCGATCTCCTTCAACCCGAGCTCTGCACTCGCGACGACTCTGAGCTTCACGCCCGTCGTCAATACCTTCGCCATCCTGGTGCGTGTCGCATCGGCATCCCCTCCCCCTTCGTGGCAAGTGTGGCTGTCGATCGCGATCGGGGTCGCGTCCGTCGTCGGCGCCATGTGGTTCGCGGCCAAGGTCTTCCGGATTGCGCTGCTGCTCAATGGCAGGCCGCCGAACCTCGCGACGCTGCTGCGCTGGGCCGTCACGGCGCGGGTGTGACCAGCCCCGCGCCTCGACCGCTCTCATGAGCGACAGGTCGATCGTGAGTCCCCGTCGCAGACCGACCGGCGCGGCTCCGTCTCGCAAAGCAGCAGGCTCGAGCCCAGCCCGACCACCACAGTCGCGACTGGCCGATACGGCACGGCGCACTTTGCTGTGCGCCTCGGGGGCGCTACATTCGCGGCGGCGCGGGTGCCGGTTTGCGTGCGTCCGCCCAGAACAACGCAAGAATTTCCCGCTGCATGGGGTCACGGGTCGATGTCCGTCGCACTACGGCTGGCCGCACTGGCGATCGCGCTCGGAGCGCTCGGATTACCCGTGACTTACGGTCAACAGGCACCGGGCTCCTCGGAAAAGACCGCCTCGCCCCGCAAGGGCCAGGAGGTGATCGTGAGCGCCCCGGGTCAGCAGGGCGGCGAGGATGTGCAGAGCGTGCCCGTCTCCATGACGGTGCTCTCCGCGGCGGAGCTCGAGGAGACTCCGATGGACTCGCTGTCGGACCTCGCCTCGCGGGTGCCGGGTCTGCAGGTGGACGGTGTGCTCGGCGACGGGACGCCGCTTTACTCGCTGCGCGGCATTTCGGCTCTCGACTACGGCCGCACGCAGGCGGGCCCGGTGGCGACGTACGTCGATGATGTCTACGAGGGGAACGCCGTGCTGATGGGCGTCGATCTCTTCGACCTCGATCGAGTCGCCGTGCTGCGTGGGCCGCGGGGAACGACCGACACCATGAGTGCGACCGCCGGCGTGATCGACTTCATCACTCAGCCACCGGGATTCGATGACGAGGGCTATTTGACGCTCGGCACCGGCGACTACGGGCGCCGGGAGGCCGAGGGCGCGTTACAGGGCGCGCTCGGCGACACGCTCGCGGCCCGCGTGGCGTTCACCTACACCGACGTCGATGGGTTCGTGCACAACGTCCTGCCCGGACACCCGGACCTCGAGGGTGTAGATCAGTACGGCGTGCGGCTCTCCACGCTCTACCGCGTGAGCGACGACCTCGAGCTGTCGCTGCGGTATTCCCGCAGCATGCAGGACCCGGAGAATTACGCCATCATCGATGGGTGCGTGACGCCTCCGATTGCGATGACATGCATTCCCGGTGGCGTGGGATTCACGGGCTACTATCGCACGACGACCGGTGCGCTCTCGGGCGTTCCGCTCGCCGCGGACGAGATCGCGCAGAACTACACGCTGCGGCGCCGCCAGGACGACCAGGGCGTCTCGCTCACGGCCGGCTGGAGTCCCTCCTCCGCGCTCGCCCTCACCTCGATCACGTCCTGGAACGAGGGCTCGCTCTTCAACCCGGAGGGAACGGACGGGGCGCCGCTCGATATCCTGAAGACGGTGTCGTACGAGTACGTCGGCCAGACGGCCGAGGACCTGCGGCTCTCCGTCTCGGCCGGCGAGGGCTCGACCCTCCTCGTCGGCGCCCGCTATCAGCACCAGGACATCTTCGATACGCTCGGCGTGCAGCTGCTCGACGACCCTGCGTTCGGCTTCTTTCACGACTACCTCGACTGCGTCGCAAGCTCCTTCAGCCCGGGCGTGGGCTACTCCGTCGGCAGCCTGCTCAACCCCGGTTGCCGCTACGCGAGTGGGTTCGACGAGCAGCAGGACAGCTCGGCCGTCTATTCCAACGAGGACTATCGGCTGAGCCGCCGGGTCACCGTGCACGCCGGCTTGCGCTTCGACCATGACGAGGCGGCGCTGAGCAACGCGCTCGCGCAGCTGCGCGGCAGCGACGACGTGCCGATCGCCAACATCGTGCCCGGTACCCTCGTCAACGGCGTCTATGCGCCGGTCGAGGCGCTGCCGGGCACTCCGGACTATGCCGGGATCGTCGGCGCGACGACCGGCGAGGCGCTCGAGGACTCCGTCGTGACCGGCCGCGCGGCGATCGACTTCAAGGCGACGCGCACGAGCCTGCTCTACCTGAGCTACGCCACCGCGTATCGCCCGAGCACCTTCAATCCCGTGTTCTACGCCTCGGCGGTCGACCTCACCCGCGTGGTGCCGGAGAAGCTCGGCACCGTCGAGGCGGGCGTCAAGGCCTCGTGGCTCGATGAGCGCCTGCAAGTCGATGCGGCTCTCTTTCACTCCCAGTACGAGGATCAGCAGTCCCTCGATACGCTGCCCACCGGCCAGCAGCTGCTCATCAACCTGCCGCGCTCGAAGGTCGATGGCGGAGAGCTCGACCTCTCCGTGCGACCCGTGTCGGCTCTATTGCTCGACGCCGGCGCCGCCCTGCTCGACACGGACATCCAGGAGGCGAGGATCGACGGCGGCCTCCTCGATGTGTCCGGAAACCGGCTGCCCTTTGCGCCCTCCGCCTCCGGCACGCTGTCGGCGGACTGGAGCGTGATCTCCTGGCGCGCCGCGTCGCTCACGCTCCACGCCGACGGACGCTATAGCTCGAAGCAGTACTTCGACCTCGCCAACGACGATTCCATCGATCAAGGGGGCTACGGAACGCTGGATGCTCGAGCGACGCTTGAGGCTCCCGACAAACGTTGGTCCCTGAGCGGCTGGTGCCGCAATCTCACCGATAAGCTCTACTGGACGTATGCGACCAACCTTGAAGCGCTGGGGTTCGACTACCGGCAGCGGGACGTGCCGCGGATGTACGGCGTCGATGTGACGGTCCACTTCTGAGCGATCCCGCCCGCAGCCCGCCGAGCGCGGGGACAGGCGGCGAGCGGGATCGGCTCCGGGGGCTACTGGCCCTGCCCGCTCGAAATGCTCATGTCAGGCTGGTACACGAGGATGTCGGTTCCCACGCTCGCAACGGATGTCCGCAGAGCCCGGTAGATGGCGACCGCCTGAGCATCACCATAGGCCTCCGCCAGCGCCTCCAATTGCGACTTTCCCGGCCGCGCGAAATCCGCGAGGCTCGGATGACCGACCGCAACGGTGATCGCGTCGGCGTCGCCGCCGGACCGATCTGCGTAGACTAAAATGGGAGTTGATCCCGGATTATCCTTGAGCTCCGCGGCGGTGAGCTGCCTCAGGGCGGCGAGGTAATCGCCCATCATGCCGGGCTTGATGGTGAAGTGATAAAGCCCGTAGTACTTCATCGGGGTGCTGTTCGCCGGAGGGGGATTGCCGAGGTTCGGAAGCAGATCGACGAAAGAGAGTTGGACGGAGGCGACATAGGCCCCGGTGTCCTTGTCGCGTTCGCGGTTCACGTCCGCCTGATAGCTCGGTGGATGGTCCGCGTCGGCCCATCGGAAGGGAAACAGGAAGGCGAATTTTCCGGCGTTGGGTCCGTCCAACACCCGGAACGCATCGGCGTTTACGGCGTCTCCGTGACTCCGTTCATATGCGATCAATTCCTTGGTGCCCTGTTCGAATTTCGCCGCCGTGCCTGGCTTGACCGTGACCACGGCGACCCCGTAGGTATTGCTTTGACTTCCCTGCGCGAGGCAAGCGAGCGGTGCGAGGCACATCGCGGCAAGTGGAAGGGCTACGCATTGGAGCAGCTTTCTAGAGCGCATGGATTCTCCCCTCGGAAGAATTAGTTGTTGATAGAGATTCTCGTCGAGGACGTTGCAAGCCGGCCGATGCCCGCATGGCGTCCCCGATCGGGCAGTAGAGCACACCGCGCGACGGGCCACTTTCCCCTGCGTCTCAACCGCCCATGGAGGGCGCCGCAGGCGAGGACACCCCGATATCATGTAAAGATATTTAATGTGATTAAATGCTTACATGCGATTTATGAGTCAAGTCCGAGGTCTCGCTCGCGCGAGCGCCGAAGACGGAATTTGAAAGCGTCGTCTTGCTCGCCCGCGATTGCCGAGCCGGCGCCCGACCGACTCGCGTCGCTCGCGACGCTTACTCCTCCAGCTTGCCGGAGGTCGGGGGGTGGAGCGTCCCCTTGCTGAGGACTCGATGCCACCAGATGACGACGCCTGTCACGACCAGCGCCATCGGCAGAAGGCCGAGAATCGTCCACAACACCTCGGCGCCGTGGCCGAACGCTCGTCCAAAGTGCAGTCGGATGACCCACGCGATATCGTCCTCGACGGTCACGGATGAGGCACCCGCATCGACCAAGGCCTGGTCGAGTGAGTTGAATGGTCCGGGAAAGGCAAAGTAGATTCCCGTGAGGGTCCATAGGAGCACGAGAAGCACCAGCCAGAAGCCCAGCGCGCCGTGCAGATCGCGCATGAAGCGATGCCAAGGGACATGCCGTCTGACCGTCATGCCCCGTCGCAGATGGCCCGTACCGGGCCACCACAGGATCGCCCCGGTGATACACAGCAGCGTCACGGCCACCGCACCCAATCCGTTCACCCAGCGACCCGTAAGACCGCCACCCAGATCGTCGTGGAAGGCCGCGAGCGCGGTGACGAAGGGGGGCTCGCAGCCTGTGGGGCAGAGCGTCTTGTCCAGCTCGCGGCGGAAAACGATCGCGCTTCCGGAGACGCAGATCACGAGGATGTAGAGTGAAAGACCGACTCCGCCCCACAGATGCATCTGGAACAGCGCTCTGCGCAGCCACGCCGGCTTGTGCGGACCGTGGAGTCTGACTCTGCTACTCACTGAGGCCGGTACTGCTATCAAATATTTCGGTCGCGCGAGACCGCGACAGGCTCAGTGAAAGTCGATCCGCGGGCCGAGCGGCACGACGCCGCTCGGGTTGACGCTGCGGATCGAGTAGTAGTTCTCCTTGTACGTCTGCACGTCGACCGTCTCGGCGATGCCCGGCGCGACGTAGAGCGCCTTGGTGTAGCGCCAGATCGCCGGATACTCGTAGACGTGGCGCAGGTTGCATTTGAACAGGGGATAGTAGGCGCAATCGAACCGCACCAGGGTCGGGAACAGGCGCCAGTCGGCCTCCGTCTGGCGCTCGCCGAGTAGATAGCGCTCGCGGGAGAGCGTCGCCTCGATCCAATCGAGGGTCTCGAACAGGCCGCGCACGGCCTGCTCGTACGGCTCCTGGCGAACCGCGAAGCCGCAGCGATACGCACCGTTGTTGACGTTGTGGTAGATGCGCTCGTTGAGCGCGTCGATTTGCGGCGCGAGCTCGGCCGGGTAATAGTCGGTGCGGTCGTCGGTGAAGGCGGGGAACTCGCGATTCAGCATGCGGATGATCTCGGAGGACTCGTTGTTGACGATCGTCTCCGTCTTTCTGTCCCACAGGATCGGCACCGTGCAGCGGCCGGTGAAATTCG
>JASHSR010000386.1 GCA_030038645.1 Gammaproteobacteria bacterium | reverse complement strand
GCGGCGCCGCCTCGATCCCCTCGGCGATCGGTCCGTAGAGCAGCAGCGCGAACAAGAACGTCGGCGTCACCGCTTTGCCTTCGATCACCCTCGCGTCGGTGTTCGCGAGCCCCTTCTCGAGCAGCTTCGCGACCAGACTGCCGGGATGCGCCGCCAGGTAGGCGTCCACCGTCGGCAGCAGCGCCGCGAGTAGCCCGCGCCGGCGCAATATCTCGAAGCTGCGAGCCCCGTGTCCGTAGAGGAACAGCTTCAGCGTCTCATCGAACAGCCGAGCCGACGGCACGCCCGCCAGCAGCTCGCCGAGACGCGCGAGCGGCGCGGCCGTGCCGGGATCGAGCTGAAAGCCGAGCTTCGCCTCGAAGCGGACCGCGCGCAGCATGCGCACGGGGTCCTCGCGATAGCGAGTCTCGGGATCGCCGATCAGCCTCAGCGTTCGCGACGCGATGTCCTCCGCGCCGCCGACGTAGTCCCAGAGGGAGAAGTCGGCGATGTTGTAGTAGAGCGCGTTCGCCGTGAAATCCCGCCGCCACACGTCCTCGTCGATCGAGCCGTATATGTTGTCCCGCAGGATGCGGCCCGTCTCATCGACGGCGCGCTCGGAGTCGTCCGTCGAGCCGTCCGCCAAGCCGTCCAACGATCCGCCCACCGGCGCGCCCGCCGGACCGCCGAGTGGCCGGTCCACCGAGCGGCTCACTGGCCCGCCGACGGCCTCGATCAACTCCGCCTCGAGCGGCTCGTCGATCTCGGGCGCCTCCCCCTCCTCGGGGTCCGCATCGGGGATCGGCTCCTCCGCCTGCGAGGGCGCGCTCGCCGCGCGGAACGTCGCGACCTCGATCGTCTCGCGACCGAAGAACACGTGGGCGAGCCGGAACCGCCGGCCGACCAGGCGGCAGTTGCGAAAGAGCTTCCTCACCTGCTCCGGCAGCGCATCCGTCGCCACGTCGAAGTCCTTGGGCTCGAGCCCGAGCAGCAGATCGCGCACGCAGCCGCCCACGAGGAACGCCTGGAACCCGCCCTCGCGCAAGCGGTACAGCACGCGAAGCGCATTGGGCGAGATGGCGGAGCGGGAGATGCTGTGCTCGGACCTGGGGATGATCCGGGGCGTCAGAGGCGCCGTCGCGGGCACAGAGGGGTTCAATTCGCTGGCTTTCGGCTTGAGCATTAGGGCGGGTCCCCTATAATACCGCGCTCCTCGCCCTGGGCTCCAAAGCCGCGCTCCCTTCGTCTAGAGGCCTAGGACATAGCCCTCTCAAGGCTGTAACACCGGTTCGAATCCGGTAGGGAGCGCCAATTATTTCAATGACTTAACGCGGCACAGCCCTTCGGTCGCAGCGGCTCCCCCGGGGACGGGATCCCATCTGTCTCACGGTATTTCGCGCTTCGATTCGAGCCGTTGCGAATCAACAGCTGCCCGCTTCAGCGGAGTACATTACCGTACCGGCTCGGTCGAGATCCGCCAAGATGACGAGGAGCGTGGGTAAGGCGTCGGGACACGTGCCGAAAAAAATGCGCGCGCACCCTGCTGCGGCCGTCGGCGTCGCTGAGCACGGCAACTCGGCGGTACTCGTCACTCTCGCGGCCAGAGCGCGAGCGTGACCCGCATCTCGCGCACGAACTCCCGCGACAGCGCCGGCCGGGACTCCGTGACGGCCACCATCCATTACACCGGCCCCATGGCCGAGCCGCCTCGCTATCACGCGCACGATCACTCGCGGGACGTTCACCTCCTCGAGCCCCACGAGGTCACGATCGAGAACGCACGCGCCCGAACGGACCCGCCGCGGCTCGACCGCGAGGGATTCGCTCTGGTGAGCCATGCGACGAGCGTCGAGAGCTTCCTCGATCGGGACCAGGTGCAGCGGCTCTACGTCCCGGAGGTCGAGCGCTTGATCTGCGAGACGACCGGCGCCGCGGCGGCCGTGGTCGTCGCGGCGCCCTTCGTCCGCTTCGCGGAGCGCTCGCCGATGTCGGGCCGGCTCGACAACTCGATGCCGGCCCGCTTCGTGCACATCGACTACAGCGACGCGCGAGCGCACGGCATCGCGGAGCGGTGCTTTGCATCCGCACGCGGCAAGCCGCCGCGCATGGGACGCTTCGCGCATTACAACGTCTGGCGCGTTCTATCGGAGCCGCCCCAGGACGTTCCGCTCGCGGTGTGTAACGCCCGGACCGTTGCGGACGCCGACCTCGTCCCGGCTCTCGCGGTGTTCGACTTCCCCGGCGTGCCGGAGCGGACGGCAGAAAGCCTCGTGGTCCGGTACAACCCTGCGCACCGCTGGCACTACTTCCGCGACATGAGACCGGATGAGGCTCTCATCTTCGTCACGAAGGAGTCCGATCCGCAGCGGCCGCACCAGGTGCCGCACACGGCGTTCGACGATCCCGAGTGCCCGCCCGGGGCCGCGCCGCGCTCCAGCATCGAGATCCGCGTGGTCGCCTACTTCGCCGTTTGATCGGAGCGTCGGACCCATCGCTCGCGCGGCAGCTCGCCGGAGCCGGTTCGACTCCCCTCAGCGGCCGCATACGCATACAGGCATTCCTCGTGAATGGCGAGGAGGCGAGAGCCGCACGGCGCTTCCAAATGCCCGTGCCTCGAGTCGGAGGCGAGCCCGAGCTTCTGCGCCAGGAACGTGTAGGAGAGCGCCCAGTAGCCGGCCTCCTCCGCATGCGTGGCGCCCGGGCCGTGACCGCCTTCGGCCTCCTCGCTGAAGAGCACGTCGTGGCCCTGCGCCTGCATCTTCGCCGCCATCATGCGCGCAAAGACGGGCGTGACGCGATCGTCGGACGTCTCCGTGATGAAGAGGATCGGCGGATAGGCCACGTTCGGCTTGACGTTCTGAAACGGCGAGTACGCGCGCAGGTAGGCGGCCATCCTCGGATCCGAGGGGTCGCCGTACTCCGCGATCCACGATGCGCCCGCGCCGAAACGCGTGTAGCGCAGCATGTCGGTCAACGGACGCTGACACACGACCGCGCCGAACAAGCCCGGGCGCTCCACCATTGCGGTGGCGACGAGCAGGCCGCCGTTCGATGCGCCGACGATGCCAAGCTCCCTCGGAGTGGCGAGGCCGCGGCGCTCGATATCGGCCGCGATCGCCTCGAAGTCGTCGAACGCGCGCTGGCGGTGGGTCTTCAAAGCCGCCTCGTGCCAGGCGGGACCAAACTCGCCGCCGCCTCGAACGTTCGCAACGGCGATTGCGCCCCCCAGGGTGAGCCAGGTCTGTCCCGCATCGAGCGGGCGATGACCGTCGTTCCAGTACCACGGCGTGATCGACAGCTGAAAGCCGCCATAGCCGTACAGGATCGTCGGCACCGGCCCCGCCGCGCTTCTCGGGCCAACGAAGAAGTACGGGACTTTCGTGCCGTCCTTCGACGTTGCCCAGTATTGATGGACCGCGAGATCCGCCGCATCGAAGCGGGCGCGCTCGGCCTTGACGGCCCGCGGAGCGGTCTTGCCGTCGTACGCGTAAAGCGTCGGCGGCGTGAGGAAGCTCTCGAGCGTGAGATACGCCTGCGGTCCCCAATCGTTCGTGGAGGCGATCGAGGCGGAGCCGCCGGCGGGCAGATCGAGGCGGGAGCCGGTCCATCCGCGCGGCGAGAGACGGAACGCGCGAATGGAGCCCTTCGCATCCTGATAGATCGAGGCGTAGACCGCATCGCGGCCCGCGGAGACCTCGTCGATCATCTCGCGAGCGCCGGGCGTGTAAAGGACCGACACGCGCTGTGGCTCGCCCGTGCGCGCAAGCTCCAGAACGGGAAACGCGATGAGCGAGCCCCGGAGGATCCTCCTGCCGCCCACCGTCCAGTCATTTAGCAGCGTCGCGATCAGCTGTCCGGCGGTGACGCCCTGCACCTCGGCGTCCTGCGGCAGCGGCACTTCGAGGGTACTGCCGTCGGGGCGGACGAGGTAGCAGTCGGATTTGAAGAAGCTCGGCTGCCGGACGATCAGGGCGACCGTGCCGTAGGGTCCCCTGAAGACCTCCGGCGAAACGGCCATGTCGCTCGGCCGGCCCGTGAATATCGTCTTGGCGTCGCGAAGAGGCTCGCCGCGGCGCCACAGCTTCACGATGCGCGGATAGGACGAGGGAGTGAGGGTTCCGGGCCCGAAGTCCGTCGCGAACAGGATCTCATCGTCGTTGAGATAGCTCACCGCCGACTTGGCGGTCGGCAGAGAGAAGCCACCCACGATGAACCTCCGCGTGGCGGGGTCGTACTCGCGAACCACCACGGCATCGCCGCCGCCCGGCGAGAGCCGCACCAGACAGCGACGGAAGCTCGGCGTGCAGTCCGCGCCTTTCCACACCCAACTCGCGTGCGCGTCCTGGTCGAGGCGGTCGAGGTCGAGCAGGATCTGCCAGTGCGGGGACGGATTGGCGTAATCCGCGATGGTCGTGCGGCGCCAAACGCCGCGCACGTGGCCGGGGCCCTGCCAGAAGTCGAGCACCCATTGATGATCGAGCGTGGGCGCGGGGATGCGGTCGCTCGCATTGAGGGCGGAGAGAATCTTCGCGCGGTCCGCGGCATAGAGGGGACCGCTCTCGAGCGCCGCGTCCGTCTCCGCGTTCTGCCGCTCGACCCAGGCAAGCGCCGTCGCCCCGTGAATCCTCGAGAGCCACAGGTACGGATCGGCCTGGGCGACCGGGGCCACCTT
Source organism: Gammaproteobacteria bacterium (assembly GCA_030038645.1). GTDB lineage: Bacteria > Pseudomonadota > Gammaproteobacteria > Steroidobacterales > Steroidobacteraceae > JASHUC01. Next base: position 6,514 of record JASHSR010000386.1, on the reverse strand, counting down.
CGCTCCCGGAGCGGCCACCGCATTCGCCCCCACAGCGGCCGATGCGACCACCGCCGCGGCGATCGGCAGAAATCGCCCGCATCGCACAGAACGTCTCCTCGGTTCCCGTCGATGGCCCGCGCGCCTTCGGCCGGCAGGCCCCTCCCGGCGGGATCGTCGAGCGTAGCACGCCTGTGCTCAGTGGGCGGCGTGCGGTCGGCGATGGGGCGTCGCAGATGGGCAATCGGCAACGCGCGCTCGGCAATGCGCGTTCGGTAATGCGCGTTCGGCAATGCGCGTTCGATAATGCGCGATCCGCGATGCGCGCTCGGTGCGCCGCCGCGCCATTGGAGAGCCGCGGTCGAGTGAGCGGCCGTCGAGTTGCCGCCCGGCGCAAGCGCCCCTACAATCGAATCGGGTCTGCGGTCGCCGACGACCGTGGCCCCGGCCCGATAACAACATACAACCGCGCAGGTCCGCGGTCTCGAAACGGCATCACGAGCGTCTCGCCCCGCCCGCAGGCGCGATTGACGGCCTCGCGAGCGCCGCGATCGGTGACCTCCACCCAGCACCCACGAGGGGAGAGAGATGAATTCAACAACCTGGGACTCGTCCTACGAATGGCGGGCGGTGCTGATACTGAGCGTCGCCTTCGGGCTCGTCGGCGTGGACCGCTTCGTCCTGCCGCCGCTGTTCCCGTCGATGATGAAGGACCTGCACCTCAACTACCAGGACCTCGGCAATCTCGTCGGCATCCTCGGCGTCGCTTGGGGCACCGCGGCCATCCTCGTCGGAAATCTCTCCGACCGGCTCGGCCGCCGCCGCATCCTGGTCCCCGCCGCCGTCATCTTCTCGCTGCTCTCGGTGCTCAGCGGATTCGCCGTGGGACTACTCAGCCTCCTTGCCATCCGCGCGGTGATGGGGCTCTCCGAGGGTCCGGTCGCCTCGACGGGCGTCGCCGTGGCGGTCGAAGCCTCCCACCCCAGCCGCCGCGGCATGAACAACGGCTTCTTCCAGTGCACGATCGCCCTCTTCGGGATCGGCATCGCGCCGATCGTCGCAACGCAGCTGCTGAGGATCACCTCCTGGCGCGCGGTGTTCTGGATCGTCGGGGCTCCGGGGCTGATCGTCGCGGCCTTCATGTGGTTCATCATTCGCGAGCCGCACACGATCGCGGCGTCTCAGACAACGGGCGCTCCGCAGCGCGCGCCCCTCTCGACGATCTTCAAGCACCGCAACGTCCTGCTCTCCATGGTCGGGCTGCTGTGCGCCATGACGGGGATTTTCGTGCTCTCGGCGGTGATGCCGAACTACCTCGTCGACTACCTCAAGCTCACCACGCCGCAGATGGGCTTCGTCACCTCGGCGATCGGCTTCGGCGGGGCTCTGGGACAACTCGGCCTGCTCACCCTGTCCGACTTCATCGGACGGCGATCGGCGACGCTGATCTCCTTCCTGATCGCCGCGATCTTCCTCTGGCTCTTCATTCACACCGGAGCGAACCTTCCGCTCCTGTTCGGGCTGTTGTGGATCGCCGCGATGTTCAACTTCGGCGCGCTCGCGATCCTCGCGGGTCCGATCCCGGCGGAGGCGGCGCCTGTCGGGCTCATTGCCTCGGTCGCCGGGATAGTCATCGGGGCCGGCGAGATCTTCGGCGGTGGCGTTGCCCCCTCGCTCGCCGGGACGATCGCGCAGCACCTGGGCATTCAGTACACGCTGTATTACGCTCTCGGAGGACAGATCGCCGGCCTCGTGATCTCGGCGTTCCTGCTCGAGACCGCGCCGCGCAAGTCGCGGAGCGGACCGAGAGCGACGGTGTCGGAGCTCGACAAGTCGCCGGCGGTCCTCCACTGACCGCGAGCCCGGGCGGTGCCGCGTGCGAGGGCCGGGCGCCGAAGGCAAGGTCCGCCGCAACGCGCGGCGGCCCGCCATTCATACGTTTTGCAAAGGAGCAGCCCATGAGCATCAAACCCTTGTTCACGGCGACGGCGACGGCGACCGGCGGCCGCAACGGCCACACCGAGGCCCAGGACCATTCCATCGCGGCGGACCTCTCGGTGCCGAAGGCGATGGGCGGCCCGGGCAAGCCGGGCACGACGACGCCCGAGCACCTCTTCGCGGCGGGCTATGCGGCGTGCTTCGGCGGCGCTCTCGACTACGTGGCCCAGCAGAAAAAGAAGAACGCGAGGAACGCGGTCGTGAGCTGCAGCGTCACGATCGGCCCGCGCGACGCCGGCGGCTTCGGGCTCGCCGTCAAGCTGCACGTCAAGGACTCGAGCCTCGCCCAGGCCGAGCTCACCGATCTTGCGCGCGAAGCGCACGAGCAGATCTGCCCGTATTCGCATGCGACGCGCGGAAACGTTCAGGTGGAGATCGTGGTGGAAGGCGCCTAGGGGCGGGATGAAGGGGCTCAAACGTCGAGGCCGATCGAGCGCATGAGCTCGAGTCCGTTGCTCCTCTGCACGACGCCGTCGCGCAACTTGAAGTCGAACTTCATGCGCCCATCCTCGACCTCGTCCTGAAAGTGCACGTTGCGCAGGCTCCCCGCCTCGACGCCGCGCATCTCGGTGAGCGCGAGGTCGTGCGTGCTCACGAGCCCGATGGCGTTGCGCGCGAGGAGCGCCCGCACGATCGCCTCCGCGCCGATGCGGCGGTCCTTGGAATTCGTGCCTTGCAGGACCTCGTCGAGCAGAAACAGCAAGGGCGGCTGGGCGCCCGCGAGCCCGTAGAGCTCGCGCAGTCGGGTGATCTCCGCGTAGAAGCGCGAGCTGCCCTCGCTCAGGGAGTCGTTGATGCGGATGCTCGCCCCGACCTGCAAGGGCGTGAGCCGCAGCGACCGGGCGCGTACCGGCGCGCCCGCCATCGCGAGCACGGCGTTGATGCCGACCGCGCGCAGCAGCGTGCTCTTGCCGGACATGTTCGAGCCGCTGACGAGCAGCGCGCGCGTGCGGCCCGAGATATCGACATCGTTGCGAATGCACTGTCCCGAGGGAATCAGGGGATGCCCGAGGCTCGCGGCCTCAAAGCTCGGCGGCGCCCCCTCCACGAGGTCCGCAAGCGGATCGTCGGGGTGCTCGAAGCTGTACTGGGCGATCGAGGACAGCGCCTCGAACCGTCCCGCGACCTCGACCCAGGTCCGAACCTTCCCTCCATGAGCGTGCCGCCAGCGCTCCGCGGCGAGCGCGACGTGGACCGAGAAAAGGAGCGGCACGGACAGAAACCAGCTCACGAAGGGGTTCTCGCGCGACCCGGCGAGCTCCGCGATGGTGCTCAGCCGTCCGACGGCTCTCGCGGCGCACTGCTCGCGCGAGGAAAGCTGGCGGACGAGCTCCTGCAGGGCGGGCGCCGCGAAGGGCTCCCGCTCCACTCGGGCGAGCAGTCCCGCGAAGGTCTTCAGGTCGTCGAACGCGCTCTCGGTCGCGTTGAGCGCCTGCGCGAGCCGCTCGCGGAGCCGGTAGAGCACCGCGATCTCGATCAAGAGGATGATGATGAAGGGGTCCCGAATTCCGAGCGTGGCCCAAGCGGCCGCCGCGGCGACGCATAGGAGCGGCAGCAGGCGGGCCGTCCAGCGTATCCACGGCTGCCCGAGCACGTTGGGCGACTCCGCCCAGGCGAGGAGCGACTGCGGATGCACGCCGACCTTCGAGTCCTCTCCGAGCACGGCAAGGTCCTCGCGCAGGTCGAGCCGATCTCGCAAGTCGCCGAGACAGGCATGGCGCTCGCGAATCTGCTCGACAGAGGCGGGCGCGAGAAGCCAGCTCGCGAGAGTCTCCTCCCCCATGCGCGTGCGCGCCGCGCAGAGCAGCTCGAACAGTCCGCCCTGGCCGAACAGGTCGAGATCGGCGGCGTAGACGTGATGGACATCGGCGAAGCGCTCGCCTCGCTGCCCGCAGCCGGCCCAGCGGTCTTGGATACGCGCAAGTCCGCTGCGATAGAATGCCGCCGCGCGCTCGGCGCGGGATCGGCCGCGCCGCACGTAGGCATGGTAGATCACCGCGCCGACGAACGCCGCAATCGGGGCCGAGAGCCACAGAGGTGAAAGCAAGTGCCCGTGCAGGGACTCCCACGCAATGACGACGGCCGCCGCGGCGAGCAGCAGGCGGGCCGATCCCAGCCGCGCCAGCAGCGTCTCGAGGCGGGCGGCTCGCGACTCCCACAGGCCGAGCCGGGCGGCGTACTGCTCGTCGGGTGACACATCCGCATTCTATCGGGCGCACCGTGGCATTTCCTTACCTGCACGATCTCGTCCGCGCGGCGACGGGCCTCGACCTCCCGCTGCCGCTGCCCACCTTCGGTCTGTGCGTCGTCGTCGCGGTGAGCGCCGCGATCTGGGTTGCGCGGCTCGAGCTGCTGCGGCTGTACCGGGCGGGCCGGCTGGGCGAGCGGCTCGGACGGGGCGATGAGACCACGGCGCGGGCCGGCAAAGGTCGTAAGCGCGAGGCCGCGCGGACCCTCGAGAAGAGCCACGAGAGGCAGGCCCCGAGGAGCCTCACGAATTTCGTTCTGGATTTTGCCGTGCTCGTGGTGCTCACCGGCTTCGTCGGCGCGCGCATCGCCTCGATCGTGGAGGTCCCCCACGAATTCATGGCCGACCCGTGGGGCATGATCTTCTCGCGGCAGGGATTCAATTTTCTCGGCGGACTCGTGCTCGGCGCGATCGCCGGCGCCTGGTATGCGAGGCGGCGGGGGGTGCCCATTCGCGTGGCGTGCGATGCGTTCGCGCCCGCGCTCATGCTCGCCTACGCGCTCGGCCGGGTCGGCTGCCAGCTCTCCGGGGACGGCGACTGGGGCATCGCCGCGAACCTGGCGCTCAAGCCCAATTGGATCCCGACGTGGCTGTGGGCCGAGACCTACGCCCACAACATCGCGGGCGTCGTCATCCCGCCGCCCGGAGTCTATCCGACTCCGATCTACGAGACGCTCCTGTGCCTCCTGCTGTTCGCCGTGCTCTGGGCCGTGCGCAAGCACCCGTTCCGCCCCGGGTGGCTGTTCGCCCTCTATCTGCTGCTCTGCGGGCTCGAGCGGCTCCTGATCGAGCCGATCCGGATCAATCCGCGCGCACACTTCCTCGGCATCGCGGCGACGCAGGCCGAGATCATCGCGGCGGCGGTCGCCGTGCTCGGAGCGGCGGGCCTCGTCGCGCTCAGCCGCCGCGCAGGCCCCAAGCCGGGCGCCCGGTCGAGCGCCGGATCGGGCGCCGGCTCGAGCGCGGGATCTGCATGAGGCCGCATTGCGCGGGAGACTGCCGGGGTGCTCGCTAAACGCCGTCTGACGCGCCGATTCACGCTAGCCGGCCGCGACGTCTTGACGAGCGGACTTCCGCACCGGCCGTGGCACGACCTGTACCACTTCTTCATGACGATCAGCTGGCCGCAGCTCTTCGCGAGCTACGCCGGATTCTTCGTGCTGTTCAATCTTGCGTTCGCCGCCGTCTACTCGGTGCAGCCCGGCGCGATCGCCCATCTCAATCCGCGCGGCTACTGGGGCCTGTTCTTCTTCAGCGTGGAGACGCTCGCGACGGTCGGCTACGGCGACATGCACCCGCTCACCCTCTTTGCGCACCTCGTCGCCTCCGTCGAGATCTTCACCGGCATGATGAGCCTCGCGTTGATCACCGGCATGATGTTCGCTCGCTTCTCGAGGCCGACCGCGCGAATCCTGTTCGCCCGCCACGCCGTGATCCGGCCCTTCGACGGGCGCACGACCCTGATGCTGCGCACCGCCAACGAGCGGCAGAACGTGATCATGGAGGCCTCGGCGCAGCTGCGTTTGATCCGCGACGAGCGCACCGCGGAGGGTTACTTCATCCGGCGGATATACGACCTCGCGTTGCGGCGCAGCGAGCAGCCCGTCTTCGTGTTCGGCTGGAATCTTCTGCACGTCATCGACGACTCGAGCCCGCTCGCAGGCGCCACCGCCGAGTCGCTCGCGGCCTCTCACGCCTTCCTGCTGCTCACGGTGAGCGGCACCGACGAGACGACCGGTCAAACGCTCATGGCGCGTTACGACTATCCCGCGTCCGCGTTGCGCTGGAACCATACCTTCGTGGACGTCATGACCACGGGCGACGACGGCATCGACCGGTTCGACTACGCGAACTTTCATCAAGTCGAGCCGTTGAGTTGAGGCGGCCCCTGCCGCGCCGGCCCTTAGCGGTCGGCGCGGGTTGAGTGTAGACTATATACCAACATCGATCGGAGTCGGCCGGCCGGTGAGATCGGGCATTGCCTTGCGGCACGCAGCGGATTCGGAGCAGAGCGGGCCAGCCGCGCGCCTTAGCGGAGGACATCATGGATCAGCGCAATCGCGGTCGGCGCCCACGGCAGCGCCGTCCCGCCGGCGGAGAAGGACCTCAAAGGCCCGCGCGCCCGGTGGCGCGCGCGCACGACGGTCCGGATCTGCCGGACATCCTCGGCCGATTCTCCGACGCTCTGTCCATGCTCTCCGTCGTTTCCCGCTCCCTAGCCGCGCGCGACTTCGCCGGAACCGGCGATGAGGAGATCGCTCTGCGGCGCGCCATCGATGAGCTGAAGGC
>JASHSR010000385.1 GCA_030038645.1 Gammaproteobacteria bacterium | reverse complement strand
CTCGGTCGCCCCGAGCGTGACGGTGACCTCGGACTCGGGGTCCACCTTGCGTCCGTAGCTGCGCAAGAGCTTCTCGGCGATCCGCTCCCTGAGCGACATCACTCCTTCCATCGGAGCGTACTGGTTGTGGCCCTCGCTCATCGCCGCCGCGACGAGCTCGGTGATTCGCGGGTCGATCGCGTAGTCCGGGAATCCCTGGCCGAGGTTGAGCGCGCCGAGCTCGCGCGCGCGCCGCGACATGACCGTGAACACCGTCGTGCCGACGTCGGGGAGCTTGCTCACGTGCGCCGGCCCGCCCTGCCGCTCACCGGCCCTACCGCCCGCACCCGCTGCGCCGTCGGGCTCCGAGCGACCATCGAGCTCAGGCCCGCCACCGCCCTTACCCTGCCGCCGCGAGCGCTGCGCCGACGACGCCCGCCTGGCCGGTGAAGCGCGCCGGCCGGATCTCGGCCTCGACGCGCAGCAACGGCGCGAACTCCGCGAAATGCTCCGTGACCGCGCCGCCGAGGATGAACAGGTCGGGCCACAGCAGAGCCTGCATCCGCGCGAGATACTCGTTGACGCGCCCGCACCAATGCGCCCAGTCGAGATGCAGCGCCGTCCGCACGTGCGCCGACGCCCATTTCTCCGCGTCCATGCCGCGCATCTCGAGGTGGCCGAGCTCCGTGTTGGGGTAGAGCCGGCCCTCGATGAACAGCGCCGAGCCGATGCCGGTCCCGAAAGTCAGCATGACGATCGGCCCCGCTACGCCGCGGCCCGCTCCCCAGCGAACCTCCGCGATCCCGGCCGCATCCGCGTCGTTCAGGAAGACCACCGGCCGCCCGAGCGCCCGCGAGGCGAGCGCCGCCCCGTCGACGCCGATCCAGGCCGAGGCGACGTTCGCCGCCGTACGCACCTTGCCGTTCTTCACGACGCTCGGAAAGCACAGGCCGACGGGACCCGCCGACGGCAACCGCGCGGCGAGCCCGGCGATGACCGGCATCAGAGCATCGGGCGTCGACGGCGCCGGCGTCGGCGCGGAGAGCAGCTCGCTCGCGAGCTCACCGCTCGTCACGTCGACGAGTCCGGCCTTCACCGAGGAACCGCCGACATCCACGCCGAGGAGTATGTGCGCCATGATCGAATGAGCTCACGATTGGGCGGCGGCCGCAAGCTGCATGTCGCGCTGCCGCCGCCTCTCACGATAGCGCAGCAGCAGGGCGGAAGCCGCGATCCCAATCGAGACCGCGAGCACCATGAGCGTCGCGAGCGCGTTCACATCCGGGCTCACGCCGAGCCGTACCTTGGAGAAGATGACCATCGGAAGAGTGCTCGATCCCGGGCCCGCGACGAACTGCGAGGTGACGAGATCATCCCAGGAGAGCGTAAAGGCGAGCAGCCACCCCGCGACGATCGCCGGAGCGATGAGCGGAAGCGTGATCCGCCGGAATACGGTCGCAGGGGGTGCACCGAGGTCCATCGCCGCCTCCTCGAGGGACTCGTCGAATCCCGCGAGGCGGGACTGTACCACCACCGTCACGTAAGCCATGCAGAACGTGGTGTGGGCGAGCGTGATCGTCACCGCGCCGGTGCCCCGCGGCCAGCCGATCGCCTGCTCCATCGCGACGAACAGCAGCAGGAGCGCGAGTCCCGTGATGACTTCCGGCATGACGATGGGAGCCATCGTCATGCCGGCGAGCAGCGTGCGTCCCCGGAACGGGCCGTGCCGGGTGAGGGCGACTCCCGCCAGCGTCCCGAGAACGGCCGCGGCCGTCGCCGCCGCGAGCGCGATGCGGATCGAGAGCCACGCCGCTCCCAGGATCTCCCCGTTCGAGAGGAGCGCGACGTACCACTTGAGCGTCGGAGAGTGCGCCGCGTCCCACACGGTCACCAGGCGGGAGTTGTTGAACGAGAAGATGATGAGCGACAGGATCGGCACGTACAGGAACACGAGCCCCACGGCGAGCATCGCGCGCGAGAAGTAACCGGGCGACCTCACCCGCGCGCCTCCATCTCCCGCCGCTCGGAGCGCTGCAGCAGCGTGATCGGCACGACGAGCAGCAGGAGCATCACGATCGCGACGGCGCTCGCGAGAGGCCAGTCGCGGTTCTCGAAGAACTCATCCGAGAGCACCCGGCCGATCATCAGCTGATCGGTGCGGCCGAGGAGCGAGGGAATGACGTACTCGCCGATCGCCGGGATGAACACGAGCAGCGCGCCCGCTGCGATGCCGTGCACGGACTGCGGCAGCGTTATTCGCAGGAATCGCGCGACCGGCCTCGCCCCGAGGTCCGCCGCCGCCTCGAGCAGCGCCGGATCGTGCTTCTCGAGGTTCGCATAGAGCGGCAGCACCATGAACGGCAGGTAGGAGTACACGATCCCGATGTAGACGGAGAAGTCGGTCTGCAGCATCACGAGCGGCCGGTGGATGACGCCGAGGTAGAGCAGCGCGTTGTTGATGATGCCGTCGTTCTGCAGCAGCCCGATCCACGCGTACACGCGCAGCAGAAAGGAGGTCCAGAACGGCAGCATCACCAGCATGAGGAGCACGGTGCGCCGGGACGGCGAGGAGCGCGCGATGGCGTAAGCCATCGGGTACCCGAGCAGCAGGCATACGCAGGTCGAGACGGCGGCGACCTTGAGCGAGTACAGAAGCGCGCTCGCGTAGAGCGGATCGGTGAGCAGGAAGGCGTAGTTGGAAAGGTGCAGCTCGGGGACCGGCAGGCCGTGGCGCCAGCCGAAGAGCGGCGCATAGGGCGGCACGGCGAGCCGCATCTGCGAGAAGGAGATCTTCAGGACGATGAGGAAGGGCGCGAGGAACAGGACGGCGAGCCACGCGAGGGGAATGCCGGCGACGAGCCGGCGCCCCGCGGGACTTCCAAGCCTTCTCATCGGCCGCTCCTACCGCGTGAGCACCATGGGGCTCGAGCGGTGCCACGAGAGCGAGACTGCCTCGTCGCGCGCGATTCGGTCCTCGCCCGCGCGTGCCGAGTTGGGAAGCGTCACCCGCAGGATCTTTCCCGAGGCGATCTCCACCAGGTACGTCGACACATCGCCCATGTAGCCGATCTCCTTGACGACGCCGGTCACCGTCCCGCCCAGCGTCTCGTCCCCGGTGCCGCTCGGGGCCGCCTCACCCGCACGGCCGGGCGGCGCCGCGGGCGAGGCCGACCCGGCCGCCATCCGGCGCGACAGCTGAATCTTCTCCGGCCGCAGCGCCACCCAGACCGTCGCTCCACGCTGCGGAGTGGGTGCGGCGGGCGCAACCGGCGTGGTGGGCACGATCGGCGCGGCGGGCGCCCCGCGGGGCGGCGTGCACGCGATGCGCATCTCGCCGCCGAGCTCCGCGCAATGGATCTCGAGGCCATCGATCCCCACGGCCGCGACCCGGCCCTCGAAGAGATTGACCGAGCCGATGAAGTCCGCCACGAACCGCGTGGCCGGCGATTCGTAGATCTCCGCCGGCGTGCCCACTTGCACGATCCGGCCGTGGTCCATGATCCCCATACGCGAGGCGAGCGTCATCGCCTCCTGCTGGTCGTGCGTGACGACGACGAACGTGACGCCGAGGCGCTTCTGAATATTGAGCAGCTCGAACTGCGTGTGCTCGCGAAGCTTCCGGTCGAGCGCCGCGAGGGGCTCATCGAGCAGCAGGAGCTTGGGGCGCTTCACCAGCGCCCGCGCCAGCGCAACGCGCTGGCGTTGTCCGCCCGAGAGCTGGTGGGGCTTCCTCGGGCCGTACGGGGTCATCCTCACGATCTCCAGCATCTCCCCGACGCGCGCGCGGATCTCCTGCCGGCTCAAGCGCTCCTGCTCCAATCCGAACGCGACGTTCTTCTCGACGCTCATGTGCGGAAAGAGCGCGTACGACTGGAACATCATGTTGACGGGCCGCCGGTAGGGCGGAACCGCGCTCATGTCCTCGCCGTCGAGGGTGATCGTGCCGCTGTCCGGCGTCTCGAGTCCGGCGAGGAGGCGCAGCAACGTCGTCTTGCCGGACCCCGAGCCGCCGAGCAGGCAGAAGACCTCGCCGCGGCCGATCGAGAGCGAGGCCTCCTCCACCGCCGGGAAGCTCCCGAATCGCTTGCTCACCCCCTCGATGCGCAGGTACGAGCCGTCTCTCTCGCGCGCTGCCTCCCCCGCAGAACTCACGTCGCGTTCCGCGAGCTCATTCGCCCGTCTTGAACCGCGTCCACATGCGCGTGAGCAGGCGGGTGAACGCTTGCGACTTCGCGCGCTCGGGCACCAGCTTCGCGAGAACGCTCGGAGGCGGATAGATGCCCCGGTCGTCGCGGACGCTCTCGCGCAGGAGCGGCAAGGACCCGGCGACGCTGTTCGCGTACTCGACGAGGTTCGAGTTCTTCGCCGCGACGTCGGGGCGGAGCAAGTAATTGATGAAGAGGTGGGCATTCACGGGGTGAGGCGCATCCGCGGGAATCGCGAGCATATCGAAGTTGCGGACCGCCCCTTCCTTCGGGATGGAGTAGGCGATGTCGATGCCCTTGCCGGCCTGCCGCGCGCGGTCGCGCGCCATCTTCACATCGCCCGACCAGCCGAGCGCGAGGCAGATGTCGCCGTTCGCGAGGTCGTTGATGTAGCGCGAGGAGTGCACGTAGCGGATGTACGGGCGAATCGCCGTCAGCACCTTCTCGGCCGCCTGCAGGTCGGCTATCGACTCGCTGTTCGGGTCCTTGCCGAGATACAGGAGCACCGTTCCGACCACCTCCGAGGGCGCATCGAGGATCGAGACACCGCAGTCCGCGAATTTCGAGACGACCGAGGGATCGTAGAGGATCCGCCAGCTGTCGACCGGCGCATCGGGCATGCGCGCCTCGATCTTCGCCGTGTTGTAGCCCGGCCCCGATGTGACCCACATGTAGTCGACGGCGTACTGGTTTCCGGGATCGTAGACCGCGGTGGCACGCGCGATCTCGGGATCGACATTCTTGAGATTGGGCAGCAGCGACTTGTCGAGCTTGCGGTACACGCCGGCTGCGATCTGCCGCTCGAGGAAAGGGCCCGAAGGCACGACCACGTCGTAGTTCGTGTGTCCCGCGAGCAGGCGGGTCTCGAGCACCTCGTTCGAGTCGAACACGTCGTAGTTCACGTGGATCCCGTACTCCTTCTCGAAGGCGGCGAGCACGGTGGGATCGATGTAGTCGGACCAATTGTAGACGTTGACGACCTTCGCGGAGCTCGACGGGCCGCCGCCGGAGCCGCTCGAGGCGCCGCCGGAGCAGCCGGCGACGATCAGCACGCTGGCGAGCAGCACGGCGGGCCACAGCGCCGTGGCTGGCGCCGCGAGCCTGCGACCCGCGGCGCCCGCGAAGACGAGGCGCAATACGGCGGTGATGCGGCGTTGAGGCGATCGAGCCATGCGAGAGATGCGCGAGGCGGCGGTCATGCGGTCGGCTTTCGACGGAGGCCTCGGACGCTCAGACGTTGAGCAGCAGGTGCTCGCGCTCCCAGGAGCTGATCACCTGCAGGAAGACCTCGTACTCCGCCTCCTTGACGATCGTGAAGGCGGCGACGAACGTCTCCCCGAGGAGCTTCACGAGCGGCTCGCTCGCGCGCAGCTCGCGCAGGGCCTCATCGAGGCTGCGCGGCAGCCCGAAGGGCAG
>JASHSR010000384.1 GCA_030038645.1 Gammaproteobacteria bacterium | reverse complement strand
TGTCCGGGCTGCAGCGTGCGCTCGCCGGGCTCGATGCCGGCGCGCGCCTCGAGCTGATGCAGAGCCACGGGGGACTTGCCGGCGCCGAGAGCGTTCATGCCGCCTCGAGCCTGCTGTCGGGACCGGCCGGCGGACTCATCGGCGCGCGGCATGTCGCCTCGCGCCTCGGCATCACTCGACTCGTGAGCTTCGACATGGGCGGCACATCGACCGACGTGGCGCTCATCGACGGCGAGCTGCCGAGGCGCCACGAGCACGAGATCGGCGGAGTGCGCGTGCAGACTTCCATGTTGGACGTGCACACGATCGCCGCGGGCGGCGGGTCCATCCTGCGCCTTCGCGACGGGCGCGCGAGCGTCGGGCCCGACTCGGCCGGAGCGCACCCCGGACCGGCGTGTTACGGGCGCGGAGGGCCGTTGACGCTCACCGACGTGCAAGTGCTGCTCGGGAGGCTGCGCCCGGACACGCTGCCGCGCGTCTTTGGACCGCACCATGCGAGCGGCATCGACGGGGAGGCCGCTGCGCGGCGCTTTGCCGCACTCGCCGCGCAAGCCCGCTCGGCGCGCTCGGCCGGCTCCGACGAGCCTCACGGCGCAACGCCGCCGAGACGCTTCGGTGAAGTCGGCGTCGAAGCGCTCGCCGAATCGTATCTCGAGGTCGCCGTGGCCGCGATGGCGAACGCGATCCGGCGCGTCGCCGTACGTCAGGGCCTCGATCCGTCGGAGCTCACCCTGTTCGCCTTTGGCGGCGCCGCGGGTCAGCACGCCTGCAGAGTAGCGCGCGCCGCCGGCATGCGCCGCGTCCTGGTCCATCCCCTTGCGAGCGTCCTCTCCGCTTATGGGATCGGCGTCGCCGACCGCTCGGCGCTGCTGCGCGCGGGGGCGCGCATGACGCTCACCACCGCCAATCTCGCGGCGGCGCAGGCCCAGCTCTCCTCGCTCGAGAGTCGGGCGCGCGCGGAGCTCGCCGCGGGCGGGCCCGAAGGCGCAGAGGCCCGCGGAGCGGTGAGGGTCGCGCGTCTGCTCGAGCTGCGCGCGGGCGACAGCGATACCTCGTTGAGCGTTCCGTTCGCCTCGCTCGCGGAGGTCGAGCGCGCCTTCGCCGACCTGCACCGACGCCGGTTCGGGTTCGACCCCTCGGGGCTCGAGGTGATCATCGAGGCCCTGTGCATCGAGGCACGCTGCGCGCCGGTCGATCGTCAACCGCTCGTTGCGGCGCCAGAGGAGGCCAGGACCGATCTGCCTGCGAGCGCTCGAGCGTGGTTCGGCGAGTGGCGCGACGTGCCGCTCGTGCGCAGCAGCGACCTGCGGGCGCGCGCGCCGCGGCAGATCGAGGGTCCGGCGCTCATCGTGGAGCCGCACTCGACACTCGTGCTCGAGCCGGGATGGACGGCGCGGACGATGCCTGACGGGGAGATCCTGGCGCAGGACGAGGAGCGGCCGCCGAACGGGGCGGTGGCGCGCGACGGCGAGCGCCGGCTGTCCGGCGCAAGCGGACCGGCGCCCGCGGGGCCGCCGCGATCCACGCCGTGGCTCGAGATGGCGCGGATCGAGATCTTCAACAATCTGTTCAGCCACGTCGCGGAGCAAATGGGGGAGGTGCTGCGGCAGACCGCTCAATCGACCAACATCAAGGAGCGGCTCGACTATTCCTGCGCGCTGTTCGACGCCGAGGGCGGCCTCGTCGCGAACGCGCCGCACATCCCCGTGCACCTCGGCTCGATGGGCGCGAGCGTCCGCGCGATCATCGGCACGCACGGCGGCGAGATGCGGCCCGGCGACGCCTGGCTGCTCAACAGCCCATATCGCGGGGGCACGCATCTACCCGACATCACGGTCGTGACGCCCGTCTTTCTGGATGAGCGCTCCAGCGCCGCAGCCGCCGGCTCCCTCGCGGCAGCCGACTCCCCCGCGGCAGTCGGTTCCCCCGCAGCAGCCGCTCGCCCGCCGGCTCGGGCGCCCGATTTCTTCGTCGCCTCGCGCGCGCACCATGCCGACATCGGCGGCGTGACACCGGGCTCCATGCCGGCCTTCAGCCGCACCATCGAGGAGGAAGGCGTCGTATTCGACGACCTCAAGCTGGTCGACGGAGGCCGCCTGCTCGGGGACGAGCTCGCAAGCCGCCTGCGCGCCGCGCCCTATCCCGCTCGCAATCCGAACCGGAATCTCGCGGACGTGCGCGCTCAGCTCGCCGCCAATGCGCGGGGCGCCGCCGAGCTCGAGCGGGCCGTGCGGGAGTACGGCCTCGGCGCCGTGAGCGAGGGGATGCGCCAAGTGCAGGCCAATGCGCTCGAGTGCATGCGCGGCGCGCTCGAGCGGCTGCGGCCGGGCGCCTTCCGCTATGAGATGGACGGCGGCCAGGCCGTCGCGGTCCGCGTCGAGATCGACCACGCCGCGCGCCGCGCGCGCATCGACTTCGCCGGAACGTCGCCGCAGGGCCCGCACAACTTCAATGCGCCGCGCGCCGTGTGCGTCGCGGCGGTGCTCTACGTGTTCCGCACGCTGATCGATCGGCCGATCCCGCTCAATGAAGGCTGCCTCGCGCCGCTCGAGATCGCCGTTCCGCTCGGCTCGATGCTCGATCCGCAGCCGCCCGCCGCGGTGGCGGCCGGAAACGTCGAGACCTCGCAGTGCATCGTCGATGCGCTCTACGGGGCGCTCGGCGCGCTCGCGGGCTCGCAAGGCACGATGAACAACCTCACCTTCGGCAACGAGGCGCTGCAGTACTACGAGACGCTCGCCGGAGGATCCGGCGCCGGTCCCGGCTTCGACGGCTGCGATGCGGTGCAGACTCACATGACGAACTCGCGGCTCACGGACCCCGAGATCCTCGAGACGGCGTTTCCCGTGCTCGTGCGCGAGTTCCGGATACGCCGGGGATCCGGCGGCGCGGGCCGTCATCGCGGCGGAGACGGTCTCATCCGGCGCCTCGAGTTTCGCGCGCCTCTCTCGGGCGCGCTGCTCGCCAACCGGCGGCGCGTTCCACCCTTCGGGGCCGCGGGCGGCTCCCCGGGACTGCCCGGCGCGGCGCGCATTGTCCGGGCATCGGGCGAGATCGTGGAGCTCGGCGCGACCGCGCGATTCGAGGTGGAGCCGGGAGACCAGCTCGAGATCCTGACGCCGGGTGGAGGAGGATGGGGGCCTGCGAGCTGAGCGACGCGGCGAGCGCGAAGGCGGCGAGCGCGAAGGCGAGTCAGCCGCGGAGGATGGAGGTCTCGATCTCCCACTCGACGCGCTGCCGAGAGGTCGCGAGGCGATTCACGGCGACGGGCCGAGCGCGGCTGCAGCCGCCCTGATAGGTGATGAGCCAGGCGTGAAACTCGGCGGGCCGGGACGTTGCGATGCCGAACAGCAGGTGCGTCTTGCCCTCCGCGACCGTCTCGCGGCGATTCACTCGCTCGTCGCAGATCACGAAGTAGCTGTCTTGCGGCTGGCTGCCGGCGAACGCCCCCTCTCGGCTCAGCTCCTCGAGGAACCGCTCGACCTCGGCTTGCGCCTGGGCCCACACGTGGGGCTTGTTCGGCGCCGTGAGCAGCCAGCGCGCGCCGCGCTCGATGCTCGCGACGACGAACAGCGCGAGCCGGCGCGCCGCGAGATATCGCCAATCGGAGCAACCGCCGCCGGGACCCGCGAGCGTGCAAGGAATGAGGCGCGTCCGCGCGCTCGAGCGCACGGACTGAAGCGTGTTGATACCGGCGTGCGCGAGCCTCGCGCGGTCCGCGTCCTCGACGGCGGCGGCGAGCTTCAGGCCCGGGCGCAGGATCGGCTCCACGCTCTGCCCGGGGGCCCAGAGCGGGCAAACCTCATCGTCCCGGGCGAGCATGCCCGCGGCGGCGGCGGCCGATCCGAACGTCTCCATCCGGTTGCGCAGCCGGTCGAAGGCGACGACGCGCGGAAAGAACATCACGGCGTTCTCGCTGCGAAATGGCCATGAGCGAAATGCGTCGAGCGTCTTCTCCGCCGAGGTCCACTCCGCCGGCGGATCGACCACCAGCATGGCGTGCCGCTCGCGGCAGAATCGCGCGGCGACGAGGAGCGTCGCGAGGCCCACGTCCTGCTCGCGGGCGAGCGGGGGAATACAGAGCAGGTCGAACCCCTCCTGCGCCTGCAGCGCCCAGAGGCCCGTGCCGGCCGCGGCGGAGCCGATCACGTCATAGTTGGTGAGCGGCGCGCCGTCGTCCCCGTTGTTCGCGGAAGCGACGTAGTGGGCCGCGTGACCGCCCGGCGCTCCTGCGCCGGGAGTGGGATCGGGGCGAGCGAGCGGGAGGCTTCCGTGCACGCGCACGATGCGCGACTCGAGCAGCAGATCGCAGATGTTGCGCGCCGAGCCGGGCTCGACCGATACGCGACGAAAGATCTCCTGATCCTCGATCTGCTCGGTCCCCGGCATTCGCAGCCGCTGCAGCACGAGGTTGAAGCGGTCGGGCTCGCCGCCGCCGAGCCCGTCGTAATCGACGGCCGCCCGAAGGTACTCCCGCGAGCCGGGATTGACACCCTCGAGCGCCAGCTCGCCCTGCCCCGCGGGCAGCGACAGCGTCGGCGGCCGCGCGCCGTTGGCCAGGCGGACGACGATCGCCTGGCGTCCCCCGTTCTCGAAGTACTGCTCGAGGGCGTACGACAGCGTGGACGGCTGCCACAGACCCCCGAAGATCTGCTGGAACTCGGCGAAGCTCGCGATGCGGACCGCGCGGTTGAGCGGCCCCTTCAGCGCGCGGCCGACGAAGGCGGTAACGCCGGTCGGCGAGCGTGCGATGGCGTGCTCGCTCTGAGCGTCCGGCGTGACGGAAATGCCGAAGGTGCCGTGCTCGGCCACGTGAGCTCCCCGGCCCAGCGATGAGTCAACCCGATAGGCGGGCGGACTCTAACAGAAAACCGGGGCGAGCCGGGAAGCGGCGCTCAGGTGCCGGTCCGCGGAGTGCTCGCAGCGCTCGGCGCGGCCGAGGCGCCGTGCTGCGGCGAACCGCTCGCCGCGTGGGAGGCGTCGGCCGGATCGACCTTGGAGAGGACTTGCTCGAAGGTCTTCTGGTCCATCGGCAGATCGGTCTTGCCGTCCCAGGCCGCCCCGTCGGGCAGGCGGTTCTGCACCTTCGGCGCATTCGCGAGCACCTGCTCGAGGCTGGCGCTCGGATCGGTGACCGCCACCGGCACGCCGCGCGGATCGCGGGCGAGCTGCATGACGAGATCCCACCGCACCTGCTCGTTGCGCTGTTTCAGCTCCTTCTCGATGCGCGGGCCGAGCGCCTTCGCGAGCAGCTTGCGCTCCGCCTTCTGCCAGTCGCGGCGATCGTCCTCGAGAGACCCGAAGGCCTGCATGTACAGCTCGCCCCGGTGCCAGCCGAAGACGAAAGGCTGGTTCACCACGCGCACCTCAGTGCCGATCGGGACCATCTTGAAGAGCTGCAGGATGTCCTCGGGATACAGGTGCATGCACCCGTGGCTCACGCGCATGCCGACGCCGACGGGCTTGTTGGTGCCGTGGATCGCGTACTCCGGCCAGCCGAGATACAGCGCGCGGTTGCCCATCGGGTTGTCGGGACCCGGACCGACCACGGCGGGGAGCGGATCGCCCTCGGCGTGGTGCTCCTTGAGGATGTCCTTCGGAGGACGCCACGTGGGATTCTTCACCTTCCGGACGACGGTCGTGACGCCGGCGGGAGTCTTCCAGCCGACCCGGCCGATGCCGATGGGGTAGGTGTAGACGATCTGCTCCTCCCCGCGCTTGTGCGGGGGAAAGTAATAGAGCCGCATCGCGGCGACGTTCACGACGATGCCCTTGTGCGGCGCGTCCGGGAGCACAAACTGCGTGGGCACCACGACCTGGCGGCCGGCCCCGGGCAGCCACATATCGACGCCGGGGTTCGCGCGGTGGATCTCGTTGTAGCCGACGCTGAAGCGGCGGGCGATGTCGGTGAGAGTGTCCTCCTTCGTCGCGTGCGTGATCTGCACGACGCCGACGACATCGTCCTCGTGGCGCGGATCGATCACGAACTTGTACCCCTCGACCGGCGGCGCCTCGACGGGCGGCGGCGGCGCGGGAGGCGGCGCGGGCGGCGCGGGCTTGTTTTGAGCGGCAATGGGCCCGCCGAGCAGCGAGCAGGCGACGACGGAGGTGGCCAGGAGAGCGGCGCCGGCGGCGCGCGCGAGAGAGCTGGATCGCATCATGAGGGCGGATTATGACATTGGTGGGCCCGGCATTCATCCATTCACAGATTGAAATGTCGGCGATCGGCTACGGTGCCCGGCGGACCCCCGCCGGGCACACGAAAAAGGTCTCGTGGATAAAAGAGCCCCAGGCGGTGAGGCCTGGGGCGAGAACGCGGACTTTCGATGAAGGGAAGGAAGTCCGCTAGGGGATACATGCCTTAGTGCAGGCGGGCCCAGTGCAGGATCCGGATGTCCTCGCTCGCGATGTCGAAGCTCTGCGCGAGCAGCGAGCGCAGCTCGCGCGTGCCGCCGGTCTGCTCGAGCGGGTGCCTCAGCTCGACGACTCCACTCCACTCGCTGTTGGCGCTGTAGGCCCGCCGGGCGGGCTCGCTTGCGGTTACGAAGTGGGTGTAGTACTTGGCGGCCATGGAAACAAGCGTAGTCGGCGGGCGCGCGCAAGGCCGTGAAACGCTCCACAGATCACCCTGCTTTTGTTAAGCCCTCTGCGACATAACCTCGGTCGATTCAGCATGGGACGATTCCGACCACCCGAGACGCCAGGCTCCAAGTACATCACGCCCGAGGGGGCGAGCCGGCTGCGCGCCGAGCTCGATGAGCTCTGGCGCGTCGAGCGGCCGCGCGTTACGCAGGCGGTGTCCGAGGCGGCGGCGCAAGGCGACCGGTCGGAGAACGCGGAGTACATCTACGGCAAGCGGCGGCTGCGCGAGATCGACCGCCGAGTGCGCTTCCTGCGCAAGCGGCTCGAGGGGATGGTGACGGTCTCTGAGCGTCCGGCGGACTCGACGCGCGTGTACTTCGGCGCCTGGGTATCCCTCGAGCGCGACGACGGCGAGCTCGTGTGCTACCGCATCGTCGGGCCGGACGAGATCGACATGGCGCCGGGGTACATCAGCATGGACTCGCCGCTCGGGCGCTCCCTGCTGCGCAGGGCGCTCGATGAAGAGGTCACGATCGAGGTGCCCGGCGGCACACGGACCTTCGTCATCGTCGAGATCCGCTACGAGTCTCCCAAAGAAGGGTAAGTGGATCGACGAGGGTGGGAAGGCCCGCGCGCCAGCACACCCCCTCCGTACGCTGTTGAAGCGCGCCCCAGCGGGGCGCCCCTCCGGGGCGGATTTGACAGCGTACGGAGGGGGTGTGCTGGCGCGCGGGCCGGCTCGGCGCCGCCGACACAATCAGCGCTGTTTTGGAGAAGGGACGCTACCAGTTCACGCGGACGTTGCGGAACTGCCAGGGGTCGGAGGCGTCGAGATCCTCGGGGAAGAGGCGCCCGCGATCGGTGAGCGGCGTCCAGTCGGTGTAGCGCCCGACGACGGGGCCGAGGTAGGGCATGCAGATCTCGAGATTGCGGCGGAAATCCATCTCATCCGGCTCGACGATGCCGCGGTCGGGATTCTCCATCGCCCAGATCATCCCGGAGAGGCACGCCGCCGTCACCTGGAGGCTCGTCGCGTTGTTGCAGGGCGCGAGAGCGCGCGCCTCGCCGATCGAGAGCTGCGAGCCGTACCAATACGCATTGAGCCCGTGGCCGGCGATGAGCACGCCGAGCTCGTCGATGCCGGTCACGATGTCGTCCATCAGAATGCGCTTGCGCTCCTGCTGCGCGAAGTTGCGGCCCGCGAGCTCGTGCAGCGAGAGGACCGCCGCATCGCAAGGGTGATAGGCGTAGTGCACCGTGGGCCGGTACGTCACCCGCGCCCCGTCCCTCACGGTGAGGTAGTCGGCGATGGAGATCGACTCGCCGTGGGTGATGCAGAAGCCGTGAAAGGGGCCGGCGAGGGGCGTCCAGGTGCGCACGCGCGTCGCGGCGCCGGGCTGCATGAGGTAGATGGCGCACTCGCAGCCGAAGTCGTGCCGCCGGCCGTCGCGCGGCAGCCCGCGCTCGTGAGTGCCCCATCCGAGCTCGCTCGGCTGGCAGCCCTCGCTCACGAAGCCGTCCACGGACCAGGTGTTGACGAACTCCCCGGGCACCTTGGGCGCGCCGCCCACCTGCGTATCGCGCTCCGCGATGTGAATGGTCTTCACGCCGAGGCGGCGAGCGAGGTCGGCCCAGTCCGCGCGCGAGGCCGGATTGCCGGCGGCGACGCCTGCGTCCGCGGCGACGTTGAGCAGCGCCTGCTTCAGGAAATGCGAGACGAGGCCGGGATTCGCCCCGTGCGTCAGCACGGCGGTCGGGGCGCGGGGGGCGCGGGCGCGCAGTGCGAGCGCCTGCTCGCGCAGCGCGTAGTTCGTGCGGCGCCCGACCGGCACCGTGGGATCGGTGTAGCCCCCGGGCCAGGGCTCGATGCAGGTGTCGAGATACATCGCGCCCCGCTCCCAGCACAGCTCGATGAGCGCGAGGCTCGAGACCTCGACCGACACGTTGAGCACGAAGTCGCCGCGGCCGACGAGCGCGGCGAGCACGCGCCGGAAATTCCCGGGGTGCAGCGGCTCCTTCAGGAGCTTGACGCGGTAGCGCTCCGCCTCGGCGCGGCCGGCATCGTCCGCGGTGACGATCGTGATGCGCTCGGGCGGGACGCCGATGTGCCGCAGGATGAGCGGCAGGACTCCCTGACCGATGCTGCCGAAGCCGATGAGAACGATGTGCCCTGGAAAATCGATATACGCTCGCTCGCTCGTCATGATCCCGTCAACGCCCTCGCCATGATCCGTCGGTGCCCCGGCGCGACCGTCAGCGCCAGTGAGGCGGAAAGGTGCGATCGTAACCCGGGAGGGCCTCGACGCGCGCAATCCACCGCTCGAGAGCGGGGTAGTTGGCCGCAAGCGGCAGAAAACGGCTGGACAGCTCCCGCGCGGCCGGCTTGCCGAGCGCGCGCAGCAGCAGCTGCAGGGCCGGGTAGATCACGATGTCGGCGGCCGAGAAGCTCTCGCCGACGACCCAGTCCGACCTCGCGAGCCGGGCCTCGATGGAGCGCGCCTCGCTCGCGACCACGTGCATGGCGCTTGCGAGCTCATCGGCGCTGATCCGCGGCTGCGGCGCGAAGATCGCCTGCACGAGCTT
>JASHSR010000035.1 GCA_030038645.1 Gammaproteobacteria bacterium | reverse complement strand
AGCAGCCGGTCGATGCGGCCCTCGCGATACGCATCGAGCATGACCTTGACGCTGCCGATGAGGTCCGTCACGTGCGGGCGGTCACCGAGATGCGTCTGCTGCGCGAGGATGGGCAGGCGCAGCCGGCGGAAGAAGGCGACGCCCTTGGCGCCGATCAGGCACAGGCTCGCCTCGGCGCCCTGCTGCTGCCACTCGCGCACCGTGAAGACGACCTGCTTGAAGAGATTCACATTGAGCCCGCCGGCGAGCCCCCTGTCGGTGCTCACCACGATGAGCCCCACCGCCTTCGGCTCGCGCTCCTCGAGGAACGGGTGGCGATAGTCGGGATTCGCCTGGCTCAGGTTGCCGATCACCGAGCGCATCTTCTCCGCATACGGCCGCGCGGCGCGCATGCGCTCCTGCGCGCGGCGCATCTTGCTCGTCGCCACCATCTGCATCGCCTTGGTGATCTTCTGTGTGTTCTTGATGCTCGCGATCTTGGCGCGGATTTCTTTCGTGCCCGGCATGTCGGTCGCTGCCTGTCTTGAGTCGCCGCCTGGGTTAAGTCGCTGCCCGTCTCAATAGCTGCCCGTCGCCGCGAACTCCTCGCAGACCTTCTTCAATCCCTGCTCGAACTCCGGCGTCAGGTTCGGGTTGGCGTTGATCGCCTCGAGCAGCCTCGAATGATTCGTCCGCGCGAAGTCGAGAAGGGCCGCCTCGTAGTCCTGGACCTTGGAGCGGTCGACCTTGTCGATGTAGCCGTTGTTCACCGCGTAGATGGAGAGCGCCATCTCGGCGACGGACATCGGCGAGTACTGCTTCTGCTTCATGATCTCCCGAACGCGCTGGCCGCGCTCGAGCTGCCGGCGCGTGGAGGCGTCGAGGTCCGAGGCGAACTGCGAGAACGCCTCGAGCTCCCGGAATTGCGCGAGCGCGAGACGGATGCCGCCGCCGAGCTTGCGGATGATGCCGGTCTGCGCGGCGCCTCCGACGCGCGACACGGAGATGCCCGCGTTCATCGCCGGCCGGATGCCGGCGTTGAACAGGTCGCTCTCGAGAAAGATCTGCCCGTCGGTGATGGAGATGACGTTCGTCGGCACGAACGCCGTCACGTCGCCCGCCTGGGTCTCGATGATGGGCAGGCCGGTGAGCGAGCCGGTCTTGCCCTTCACGCGGCCTTTCGTCGCCTTCTCGACGTAGCGCTCGCTCACGCGCGCCGAGCGCTCGAGCAGGCGCGAGTGCAGATAGAACACGTCGCCCGGATAGGCCTCGCGCCCAGGCGGCCGGCGCAGCAGCAGCGAGATCTGCCGGTACGCCCAGGCCTGCTTGGTGAGGTCGTCATAGATGATGAGCGCGTCCTCGCCGTTGTCCATGAAGTACTCCCCCATGGTGCAGCCGCTGTAGGGCGCGATGTACTGCATGGAGGCCGGAGTGGAGGCCGAGGCGGCGACGACGATCGTATGCTTCAGCGCGTCGTGCTCCTCGAGCTTGCGCACGACGCTCGCGATGGACGATTGCTTCTGCCCGATCGCGACGTAGATGCATTTGATGCCGCTCGCCTTCTGATTGATGATGGTGTCGACGGCGAGCGCCGTCTTGCCGGTCTGGCGGTCGCCGATGATGAGCTCGCGCTGGCCGCGGCCGATCGGCACCATCGAGTCGATCGCCTTGTACCCGGTCTGGACCGGCTGGCTCACCGACTTGCGGTGCACCACGCCCGGCGCCACGCGCTCGATGGGCGCGTTCTGCTCCGCCGCGATCGGGCCCTTGCCGTCGATCGGCTGGCCGAGGGCGTCGACCACCCGCCCGAGCAGCGCGCGGCCGACCGGCACCTGCAGGATGCGGCCCGTCGTCTTGACCGTCTCCCCCTCCGAGAGGTGCTCGTAGTCGCCGAGCACCACGGCGCCGACCGAGTCCTGCTCAAGGTTCAGGGCGAGACCGAAGGTGTTCCCCGGGAACTCGAGCATCTCGCCGTAGCGCGCGTCCGCGAGGCCGTAGATGCGGCAGATGCCGTCGGTGATCGAGACGATCGTGCCGACGTTGCGGGCCTCCGTGGCCGGCTTGAAGCTCTCGATCCGCTGCTTGATGAGATCGCTGATCTCGGTTGCCTTGATCGCCATGTATTTTCATGGGCTTTCGCCCAACTCTCCTCGGGGCTCGCGCTACGCGCGACCCCGTACACATCGCGGCGCTGCGCGCCGGAAAAGACCTCGCCGCTCCATCAGCTCGTGAGCTCGTACGCCATGCGCTCGAGCCTCGCGCGGAGCGAGCCGTCGATCACCAGGTCGCCCGCGCGCAGCACCGCACCGCCGATCAGGCCGGGATCGGTGTGGCAGTGCAGCCTCACCCGGCGCTTGAGCCGCCGCGCGAGCGCCTCGCTCAGCCGGCGCCGTTGCGCCTCGTCGAGCGCCGCCGCCGAGGTGACCGTCACGTCCGCCACCCCCTCGGCCTCGTCCTTCAGCTCCTCGAAGATGGCCGAGATCTCGGGAAGATAGGCGAGGCGGTGATTCTCCGCGAGCGTGAGCACGAAGTTGCGTCCCGTCTCGCCGAGCTGCGGCCCCGCGATGCCGGCGATGAGCCGCGCCAGCTCCGCCGACGCCACCCGGGGATCGTCGAGGAGCCGCTGCACGCGCGGGTCGTGCACGACTTGCGCGGCGACGGCGAGCCCCCGAGACCATTCCTCGAGCCGGCCGCTCTCGCGCGCCTCCTCGAAGGCCGCCTTGGCGTAAGGCCGTGAAACCGTCTTGTCCGCCGCCATGCTCTCGAGCTCTCGTGAAGGTACCTGCCGCCTCAGATCTGCGCCGCGAGCTTCTCGATCAGGTCGGCGTGCGCCCGCGCGTCGATCTCGCGTTCGAGCAGCTTCGAGGCCGTGTCGATCGCGAGCTGCGCCACGTCCTTGCGGAGGCTGTCGCGCGCCCGCGCCGCCTCGAGCTCGATCTGCTGCTGCGCGGCGCTGAGCAGCCGCTGCCCCTCGCTCGAGGCGGCGCCTCGCGCATGCTCGATCATCTCGTTCGCGCGCCGCTGCGCCTGCTCGACGATCTGGTGCGCGCGCTCGCGCGCCTCGCGCAGCACCCCGTCCGCCTTCTGCTCCGCCCGCGCGAGGTCCTGCTGGCCCTTCTCGGCCGCCGCGAGGCCGAGCGCGATCTTGCGCGTGCGCTCGTCCACGGCACCGAGAATGTGCGGCCACACCCATCTCATGACGAACCAGACGAGCAGGGCGAATACGATCATCTGGATGATGAGCGTCAGATTGATGTTCACGCGGGTCTCTCCGGGCTGGCGCCGGGCGTCGCGCGAGCCTGCAACGCCCGAGCCGCGACTCGGCGTCGTCTCAATGCGCGATCGCCTGGTAGGCGGACACGAACGGGTTCGCAAACATGAAGAACAGCGCGAAGGCGACGCCGATGAAGGCGAGCGCATCGAGCAGCGTCGCGACGATGAACATTCTCACGAGCAGCGCCGG
>JASHSR010000383.1 GCA_030038645.1 Gammaproteobacteria bacterium | reverse complement strand
GCAGAAGGCCTGCTACAGCGGCTACGTCGAGGTGGCTTCGGGCCTCTCGCGCCAGCTCGCGACCGAGACGGGCCGGCTGTTCGGGGAGCTCCTCTCCGAGGGCCAGCCGGCCGGCAGCTACGTCATCAACGACTTCGATGACGTCTGGGGCGCCGTGCGCCACTTCTTCGCGGCCGAGCAGGCGGCGCTCGAGGGCGCTCAATGAGCCTCACGGCCGAGCAAGCGGCCCGCGGAGGCGCTCCATGAGCGACGCGACCGCGACCCCCGGGGGCGACTGGCAGAGCTACGTCCGGCGGCTCGAGGAGCTCGCCGCCCGCTCGGGCCTCTCGTTCCATCCCGTGGAGTTCGAGGCCGTGCCGGACAGCTTCATGATGGAGATCGCCGTCTACGGACTGCCGGTGCGCATGCCGCACTGGTCGTTCGGCGTCCGCTACATCTATCAGCTCATCCAGCGCCACATGGGCCACTCCCGCGTGTTCGAGGTGGTCTTTCCCGGCAATCCCGGCCATGCGTATCTCGCGCAGAGCAACGGCATCGCGGAGAACGTCCTCGTCACCGCGCACGTGCTCGGCCACGCCGACTTCTCGCGCAACAACATGCTGTTCCGGCGCTGCCAGGAGCAGGTGAGCGAGCACATCGTGGAGCATGCGGCGAGCCACGCCCGCCAGATCCAGCAGGCGATCGAGTCCCACGGCATGCAGCGGGTGGAGGCGGTGCTCGACGCCGCGCTCGCCCTGGAGCAGCACATCGACATCGACCGCAAGCTGCGGCGCGAGCGCTACCCCGAGTACCTGCCCGACGCCAAGATGCTGGTCGACGACGAGTTCCGGCGCCGCTTCGCTGCGCTCGACCCGGTCGCCGCCGGCGCGTTCGAGACGCGCAAGCGCGCGCCCATCCCTCCGCATCCGGAGCGCGATCTGCTCTGGTTCATCGCGACCTACGCCCCCGAGATGGAGAGCTGGGAGCGCGACATCTTCCTCGCGGTGCGCGAGGAGTCCTTCTACTTCTACCCGGTCTTCGCGACCCAGATCATGAACGAGGGCTGGGCCTCATACTGGCACGCGCGCCTGCTGCGCGAGGCGGACTTCGTCCCGCAGCAGGCCTATCTCGATGCGATCAAGTGCCACTCGGACGTGGTGCGCCCCATCGCGGCAGGCCAGCAGGTCGCGCTCGCGATCAATCCCTATCACCTCGGCTTCTCGATGTGGGAGAAGATCATCGAGAAGGAAGGGCTCGAGACGGCCCGCGAGATCATGCAGCAGGACGACGACTTCAGCTTCGTCCGCAACCACTTGACCCGCGAGCTCGCCGAGGAGCTCGGCCTCTTCCGCTTCAACGCGCGCAACGACGGGCACATCAAGGTCCTCGAGCACGACCTGCATTCGCTGCAGGACACGCTGCTCGCCCCGAAGTACAACTTCGGCGCCCCAACTGTCTCGGTCGCGCGGCTGCGCACCGACGGCACGCTCGAGCTCGAGCACGACCACGCGACGGACGGCCGCGGCCTCGACTTGGAGCGCAGCCGCAAAGTGCTGGAATACGTCCGTCAAGTTTGGCGCAGGCCCCTCGTCCTGCGGACGGTAGATCAGAACGGCTCGGCCCTCGAGCTGTCCTCGTCGTAGCTCCGCCCGAGCCATCCTCCCCGCAACGCCAACCGCGCCGCTCTGCTCGTCGCTCGTAGCCCCGCCCGAGCCGCCGCGGCCGGCCCGGCGATCTGAGGCTCAAGGACTCTCGCACTCGGCGTCCCAGCATTCCTCGTGCTGCGAGGTGACGATCGAGACCGGGTCGCTCGCCGGGAACGAGTCGGCCAGGGCATCGTCGAGCGCCTGCTGCACCCGCTCGTGGTGTCCCCGCTCCCGTTGCGCCTGGTCCTGCTGCGTTCGCTCCCCCCGCCCTGCGGCCGGTTCCGCTGTCGTCTGCTCTCGGTCTCCCGTGCCCATCCGTCGCTCCTCGGCCCGCCGTCTGGCCCTCGTCGAACACTGCATCCTCGGCGCGCCCAGGATAAACCCGCGGACCGCGCGCCGGGGTCCGCGCGGGCTCCGCAGCCCACGCCGGGCCCTCTGGAAGCGGCCGCACGGAGAGGAGTAGGCTGTCCGCGAGCGCATTCCCGGCGGGGGCATCCATGGGCTATACGACGCAGGGCATCCGCAACATCGCACTGGTGGGGCAGGCAGGCGGTGGCAAGACGCTGCTGCTCGAATCGCTGCTGCTGCAGTCGGGCGCGATCCGGGCCAAGGGCAGCCTCGCGCGCGGGACGACGGTCTCGGACTTCGACCCCCAGGAGAAGCACCTGCAGCACTCGCTCGACTCGACGATCTGCAGCTTCGACTTCGGCGATACGCGGCTGAATCTCATCGACACGCCGGGCTATCCCGACTTCCTCGGCCGCGCCCTGTGCGTGCTCGAGGCGGTCGAGTCCGTGGCGATCGTCGTCAACGCGGCCGCGGGCGTCGACTCGCTCACGCAGCGCCTGATGGACTTCGCTCGCGAGCGCGGCCTGTGCCGCCTGATCGTCGTCAACCGGATCGACGCCAAGGACTCGAATCCGAGCCGCCTGCTCGAGGAGCTGCGCAGCGCGTTCGGCTCCGAATGCCTGCCTCTGAACCTGCCGGCCGAGTCGGGCGGCAGTGTCGTCGACTGCTTCTTTCGTCCGAGCGGCAAGCCCTCGGACTTCTCCTCCGTGCAGGAGGCTCATACCCGCATCATCGATCAGGTCGTCGAGGTGGACGAGGAGCTGATGGCGCTCTACCTCGACCAGGGCCAGGAGATCTCCCCGGAGCAGCTTCACGACCCTTTTGAGAAGGCCCTCCGCGAGGGCCATCTGATCCCCGTCTGCTTCACGTCCGCCGAGACCGGCGCCGGCATTCCCGAGCTGCTCGACGTCCTCGTGCGCCTCATGCCGAACCCCGCGGAAGGCAACCCGCCGCCCTTCCTCAAAGGCCCGCTCGACGACCTCGAGCGCGTGACCGTCACCCCGGACCCGGCGAAGCACGTCATCGCGCACGTGTTCAAGGTCTGCATCGATCCGTACGTCGGCAAGCTCGGGGTCTTTCGCGTCCATCAGGGCACGGTGCGGCCGGGCAGCCAGCTGTTCGTGGGCGATGCGCGCAAGCCGTTCAAGGTGGCCCACCTCTACAGGCTGATGGGCAAGGATTCCATCGAGGTGCCGCAGGCGATTCCCGGAGACCTCTGCGCGGTCTCCAAGGTGGACGAGCTGCACCTCGACGCCGTCCTGCACGACTCGCACGATGAGGACCAGTATCACCTGAAGTCCGTCCGCTTCCCTCCACCGATGCTCGGCGTCGCCATCGAGCCGGAGCGCCGCGGAGACGAGCAGCGCCTCGCCGATGCGCTGCACAAGCTTCTCGCGGAGGACCCGTGTGTGCGCATCGAGAGCCATGCCGCGCTCAACGAGACCGTGCTCTACGGCATGGGCGACTTTCACCT
>JASHSR010000382.1 GCA_030038645.1 Gammaproteobacteria bacterium | reverse complement strand
GACGCCCGTCCGCTGGCAGCCGCCGGCGAGCGCGTGCTAACGTCGATCGCGTCTCGCCGCGGCAGCGCCTCTTTCGGCCACAGTGGCCCTTTCGGGGAAGGAGTCGACGATGAGCAAAATCGGTGACGGCGTTCCCTCCGTCCCGCTGCGCGGCGGGAGCGCTCCGAGGAGCTCCGCGGCGACTGGCACGGGCGATTTCGCGCCGGCCGTGGCGGAAGCGATGGCGACCGCGGGCGGCGTGACGGGCGGCTCGGAAGTCGCGGGCGGCTCGGCGGCCGCGGCAGCCGGTCGAGCGGCGGAAGGCGGCGCTGCCGTGCCCTGGCCGAGCGCACGAGTGGCCTATTACACGCTCTTCGTCCTCATCCTCTGCCTCACCTCGAATCAGCTCGACATCACGATCGTTCCGTATCTCGCGGCCCGCATCGAAGCGGACCTGCACATCTCCGATACGAGCCTCGGCCTGCTGCTCGGCACCTCCTTCGGCCTGTTCTACACGATCGTCGGCCTGCCGGTCGCGTACTTCGTGGACCGAATCAGCCGCCGGTGGATCCTCGCGCTCGGACTCGCGACATGGAACGTCGGCACCGCGATCTGCGGCATCGCGCAGAACTTCACGCAGCTGTTCCTCGCGCGCTTCCTCGTCGGCGCCGGCCAGGGCGTGAACGGCCCGACCTCCTACGCGATCGTTGGCGATCTGTTTCCGCGGGAGAAGATGCCGCGCGGCATCGCGCTGCTGCTGGTCGGCTCCGTGGTCGGACCGGCCCTCGCGCTGCTCTTCGGCGCGTGGCTGCTGCACGTCTTCCTCGGCATCAAGCCCATTCACGTGCCGTTCGGCGTCATCCACGGCTGGCAGGTGATCTTCCTCGTGATCGGGCTGCCGAGCATCTTGATCTCCGTGCTGATCCTCGCGACCGTCCCCGAGCCGGCGCGCCGTACCATCCGCAATCAAATGGGACGGCTCGCGGGCGAGACCACCGTCACGGGCTCGGGCCTCATCGCCTGGCTCAAGGACTACAGCGTCGCGCTCCGGTACATGAGGCTTCACTGGAGCGTCTTCGCGCCCCTGTTCGGAGCCCTCCTCGCCAGCTCGTTCGCCGTGGGCGCGCTCACGTGGGGGCCGATCTTCTACCAGCGCACGTACGGATGGGGCCCGGCGAGGCTCGCGGGACTGCAAGCCGTCGCGCAGCTGGTCGTGATGCCGCTCGGCCTGCTCGCGAGCGTCGTTCTCGCGGAGCACTTCTCGCGGCGCCAGAAAGACGATGCCTCGATGCGCGTGTACATCATCTCCCTCGCGATCTCCCTGCCGGGGGTCGTGAGCGTGCTGATGCCGACGCCCTGGCTCGCGTTCGGATTCGGAGCGCTCGCCTACATCACGTTCGGCATGGGCGGCGCCTCGCAGAACGCGGCGCTCCAGATCGTCACGCCCACCGAGCTGCGCGGCAAGGTGACGGCGCTGTACCTGTTCATCTACAGCGTCGTCGGCGTCGCGTTCGCGCCCGTGATCAACGCCTTGATCACCGATTACGTCCTGCACAACGAGGCGCTGATCCGCTGGGCGCTCTTCTGGCCCATGGTCATCTTCAATCCGCTCGCGCTCATCATCGCCTGGCTCGGCCTGAGGCCCTTCGGGCGCGAGGTGCAGCGGCTCAAGGCGCTCGAGGCAGTCGAGACGGTCGGCGCGGCCGCAGCGGCGGAGGCGGTCGCAGTGCGGGGATAGCGCGACGGGCGGCGGGCGGCGGGCGACGCGCGTCAGCGCGCGTGCTTCTTCGCCTCGGCCGCGTAGATCGGGTCGCCGGTGAGGAAGGGCGCGAGCGTGCGCAGCTTCCGCGCGCGCTCCGGGTCGGGCTTGCCCATCGTCGCGAGAATGGCGTCGAACCGCTCCTGCAGGCCGTCGTAGAACTCCGGCTGGGTGAAGATGTAAAGATCGTTGCGCAGGATGCCGCGCAGCACGATCTCGCCCACGTCCTCCGGGTCGGCGGAGAACTCCCGCAGCGCCTCCATGAGCTCGCGCGACGGCGGCGGCCGCACGGGAGCTGCGCCCGCGTAGCCGCTCTGCGCGTAGCGCTCGGGGCGCGTCTTCTCGAACTCGCGGATGTTGGTGCGCACCCCGCCCGGACAGAACGCCGACACGCCGATGCCGTCGCGCGCGAGCTCGGAGCGCAGCGCCTCCGAGAGGCCGACGACGGCGAACTTCGTCGTGATGTACAGGCCCGCCGTAGCGTAGGTGAGGAGCCCCGCCATCGAGGCGGTGTTGACGATGTGACCGCCCCGGCCGTGCGCGAGCATGCGCGGCAGGAGCGTCTGAACGCCGTTCACCACGCCCTTCAGATTCACGTCGATGATCCAGTCCCAGTCGTCGTAGCTCGCGCGCTTCATCTCGCCGGTGATACCGATGCCTGCGTAGTTGCAGAGCACCTGCACCGGGCCGAGCGTCCGCTCCACCTCGTCCGCGGCGCGCGCGTAGGCCGCGCGATCCGTCACGTCGAGCCGCAGCAGGTGCACGCGATCCCCGCCGCGCGCGGGGCCCGCGCCGCCGGTCGCGGCGGCCCCACGGAAGTACCCGCGCGCCGCCTCGAGATGATCCTCGCGGACGTCGGCGATCGCGACCTTCATCCCCGCCCGAGCGAACACCTTCGCCATCCCGAGCCCGATGCCGCTCGCCCCGCCCGTGATGAATGCAACCGCGCCTTCGACGTGCTCCATGATGGACTCCCCTCAGATCGCCTTCAGGCTTTTCAAGCGCAGCACCTCGCGCACGTAGGGACGCACGCCG
>JASHSR010000381.1 GCA_030038645.1 Gammaproteobacteria bacterium | reverse complement strand
CGCTCAGCAAGTGCCGCGCGCGCTCGAGCCGGATGCGCAGCAGCTGCTCGCCGAACGTCGTCCCGCCGCTCGCGAAGAGGAAGTGCAGGTAGCGTTTGGAGATGCCTTGTGCGAGCGCGACCACGGCCGGCGAGAGACCCGGCTCGTGATAGCGCTCGTGCAGCGTCCTCACGAGGCGCGCCTGCAGCTGATCGCGGCGCGAGGGCTGCGGCGCCGCGCGGCCGGCGGCGAGCGCGAGCAGCGCGGCAATCTGCTCCGCGACGACGCCGCGGGGCAGGGAGAGGCACTCGATGTCGTCCGGCCGCAGGCTCGCCACCGCGGCAGAGAGAGCGGACGGCCATCCGCTCTGCGGGCGCAGCGCCCGGCCCACGATCGTCTCGGATGCCGGCAGCCATGCGAGCAGCCATTGCCGCGGAAACTGCATCACGAGGCACCGCGTCGGCACCGGACAGTGCACGGTGTGCGGCTCGGTGCTGTCGAGGAGCACGCAATCGCCGGCATGCATCGCGACGGACTCGCCACGGTGCTCGAGCTCGAACTGTCCGGCGCGCAGGTGCAGCAGGTGAAACACCGAGGTGTCGCTGCGCGAGATCGCGCGGCGCGTGCGTGCCACGCTCTGCGCCGTCACCTGAACGAAGTTCAGCTTGGCCGGGCCGAGAGCGCACTGCTCGAGCCGGGCCTGGAAGCGCTCGCCCGCGGGGCACTCGACGCCGAGCTCGAGTATCGCGTGGCACACGGAGTCGCACCAATACGCCAGCGCTTTGCGCGGCTCCACGTCCTGCGTCGACCAGCTCCGCAACCCGAGATCTTCGCGCCGCGTGCCCGTCCGCACACTGGCATTCATGTGCCTCCCCCTATGCGCGCCCGCACGACACAGCTTGCCGCGAGCCGCACCGGCCGTCTAGAGTTGCACCGGCTCGATGCCGGCGAGGAGAGCGAGATGGCCAACACGCACTGGACGACCGCCCGGGTGGCGATGAAGTCTCCGCAGGCCCTGTACATCGCAGGCGAGTGGGTCCGGGCACTCGGGGAGCGGACGCTCCCGGTGATCTCACCCGTCACGGAGGAGGTCCTCATCAGCGTTCCGGAAGCGTCGGAGCGGGATGTGGACCGCGCCGTCGCCGCCGCGCGCGAGGCCTTCGACAACGGCCCCTGGCCGCGGCTGACGCCCCAGGAGCGAGGCCGCGCGCTGATCAAGGTCGCGGACGCGCTGCGGGCGCGGCTCCCGCAGCTCGCCGAGCTGTGGACGGCTCAGGTTGGCGCGCCCATCGGCCTCACGCAGTACGCCGTGGCGCAGGCGCCGGAGCTGTTCGAGTACTACGGCAAGCTCATCCAGTCTTATCCCATCGTCGATGAGCGCCGGCGCGACGACAACGGGCTCGTGCGCGTCGTCAAGGAGCCGGTCGGCGTCGTCGCCGCCATCACGCCTTGGAACGCGCCGCTCGTTCTGCTCTGTTACAAGGTCGCGCCGGCCCTCGCCGCCGGGTGCACCGTCGTATCGAAGCCGTCCCCCGAGACGCCGCTCGATGCGCACATCCTCGCCGAATGCATCGAGTCGGCCGGCCTGCCGCCCGGGGTCTTCAACCTGGTGCCGGCGGGCCGCGAGATCGGCGACTACCTCATTCGCCATCCGGGGATCGACAAGGTGAGCTTCACCGGCAGCACTGCCGCCGGCAAGCACATCGCCGAGGTGTGCGCGAAGCGGCTCGCGCGGACGAGCTTCGAGCTCGGGGGCAAATCCGCCGCCATCGTGCTCGAGGATGCCGACCTCGGCCGGGTGCTGCAGAGCCTCGTCCCCTTCTCGATGCCGATCACCGGGCAGGTGTGCTTCTCGCTCACCCGGGTCCTCGTGCCGCAGTCCCGCGCGCGCGAGGTGCTGGACGCTTACGTCACCGCCGTCCGCGGCATGAAGGTCGGCGACCCCTTCGAGGCCGACACGCAGATGGGCCCCCTCGCCATGGAAAGGCAGTTGAAGCGAGTCCAAGGGTACATCGCGAAGGGCCGCGAGGAAGGCGCCCGCCTGGTGACCGGAGGAGGCCGGCCCCGCGGCCTCGATCGGGGATACTTCGTCGAGCCGACGGTGTTCGCGGACGTGGACAGCCGCATGACCATCGCCCAGGAGGAGATCTTCGGCCCCGTCGTCTCCTTCATCCGCTACGACGGCATCGACGACGCCGTCCGCAAAGCGAACGACACCGTCTACGGCCTGCATGGCGCGGTCTACACCGCCGATGCGGAGCACGGCTACGAAGTGGCGCGGCGCGTGCGCTCCGGGAGCGTGACCGTGAACGGCCTCATCGTCGATCCGAAGATGCCGTTCGGCGGTTTCAAGCAGTCGGGCCTCGGGCGCGAAGGCGGTATCGAGGGACTCGATCCGTACTTCGAGACCAAGACCATCTACTTCGCCTGAAGAGGCCGCACGGCTCGCGTCCGACTCGCGCTCGCGCAGGACGCCGCGCGGCGCCGCGCGTCTCAAGCGGCTGCGGCGTTGGCCGAGGTCTCCGGCCCGTACTCGTTGACCGTCGTGCGCCGCACGTCGCGCTTGTAGCGGTCGGTCTCGAGCGGCGTCGCGCGATGAAGCGTGCAGCGGTTGTCCCAGATGACGAGATCCCACTGCCGCCATTTGTGGACGTAGATGAACCGCTCCTGCGTCGCGAAGTCGTAGAGCTCATCGAGCAGAGCGAGCGCTTCGGCCTCGGGCCAGCCGACGATGCCGACCGCATGGCCGCCGATGTAGAGCGACTTGCGCCCGTAGGGCATCGTGCGCACCAGCGGATGGGTGACCGCCGGCATGGACGCGCGCATCGCCTCGGTCACGCCCGTGAGCCCCGTGCGCTCGCGGCCGCGCCAGAAGTCATGGACCGCAACGAGCGGCTCGATGCGAGCGCGCGTCTCGGCCGGCAGCGCGTCGTACACCGCCCGAGTGTCGATGAAGTGCGTATCGCCGCCCTCGGGCGGCACGATGTGGCCGAGCAGCAGCGACCACTTGGTCGGCAGGCTGTTGAAGGAGCTGTCGGAGTGGAAGCGCTCGGCTCCTTTGGCGAGCCGGCGCTTCTCGGAAGCGTAGGGAACGATCTCGTTGTTCGCGTCGAGATTCGAGGCGTCGAACAGCTCCGCGCGCAGGCGGCGCTTCGCGCTCGTCCCGACCATGCGGGGCGGCAGCTCGAGCGGGCCGAAGGCGCGGCTGAAGCGGATGTGGTCCTCGTCCGAGATCCGGGCGTCCCGCACCACGGTGATCGCGTAACGGGCCATGGCGTCCTCGACGGCGCGCACGAGCTCCGCGCCGGGCGGCCGCGTCAGATCGGCGCCCAGGAGCTCGGCTGCGAAGATCGGATGAAGCGGCTTGACGGTGAGGGGCATGAGGTTCACTCCCGAAAGCTCGACCCAAAAAGCTTAATCGAGAGGCGGGCTCCGGATACAGCGCGAGCGTGGCCGTGAAGCCGCTCGCACGCGCTGCCTCATTCGCGCACGGGTCATTCGTCCACGGGGTCACTGGCCCTGGAGCTCGCGAGCTCATTCGCGCCCCGGCTCATTTTCTCTTGGGCGGATGCAGGAAATCCGGCTGCCAATCCTCCTGAGCGCGCGCGATGACGAAGGCGTGGATCGCCTCCACCTGCTCCTTCGTGAGCACCCCCTTGAAAGGCTCCATGCCGGATTGCTTGAGCTTTCCGCCGAGCACGATGTCGTCGAAGGCGGCGTGCGCCTGCGGCCCGAGGTGGCGCAAATCCTTCGCCCCGCTGCCGATCGCATTCTGTCCATGGCAGACAGCGCAATGGATGCTGTAGAGCGTCGCGCCCGCCTGCACCTCGCGCACGGGCTCCTCGGTGGCTGGCGGCGGCGGGATCGCCGCGACCGGCGGCGCGGGTGGCAGCGTGACGCCTTTCGCGTCGAGCGTGAAGACGAGCAGGCGGGCCGGCCCGACGGAGAATGGCCGATCGCCGCTCGTGAGTCCGTGCACGATCGCGCTGTTCCAGCCGGAGTTCACGGCGATGTACTGCTTGCCTCGCACCGAGTAGGCGATCGGTCCCGCCACAGGCACGGACTCGACGGGCATCTCCCAGAGCTTGCGGCCGTTGTCTGCGCGGTAGATCGCGAGCGTCCTCTCGATCGTGCCCTCGACCAGCAAGTTGCCCGCCGTCACGAGGGTTCCGCCGTTCCCCGGATGCGGGTAGGGGATGCGGAAAGCCTCCCTCTGATGCACGGGGTCCCAGGCGAGCAAGTAGCCCTTGTCGCGAGCCTCGGCCTCCCGATTGAGCCTCTTGCGCAGCTCGGGATAGTTGTTGACGCCGGCGCACAGCGTCGAGCGGCCGAGCACGAACTGGCACTGGCCCTTCGGCAGCTCCGAGACGACCATCCACTGCTCCATCGTGGGGATGTACACGAGCCCGGTGAGCGGGCTGAAGGACATCGGATTCCAGTTGTGGCCGCCGCCGGCGCTCGGCGTCTGCAGGTGGGGCTTCACCGCCACGTATGCATCCGGATAGATCACGGGCCTTCCGGTGCGCATATCGATGCGCGAGGCCCACGTGTTCGGCACGTAGGCCTTCGCCGAGAGGAGCTTCCCGGTCGCCCGGTCGAGCACGTAGAAAAAGCCGTCCTTCGGCGCCTGCATGATGACGTGGCGGAGCCGGCCGCCGATCTCGAGGTCCGCGAGCATCAGCGGCGCCGTGCAGTCGTAGTCCCACTCCTCTCCCGGGATCTCCTGGTAATGCCAGACATACCGGCCCGTCCTCGCGCTCACCGCGACGATGGAGCAGAGGAACAGATTGTCGCCGCCGCCCGGACTGCGGAAGGCCTGCGGATGCGGCGAGCCGTTGCCGGTTCCAAAGTAGACGAGGTCGAGGCGCGGGTCGTAGACGATGGTGTCCCAGTCGTTGCCGCCGCCTCCGACCTTCCACCACTGCCCCGTCCAGGTCTTGGCGGCCATGGGCATGACGGAGTCGGACGCGGCGCCATCCGGGCCTTTCGCCGGATCTCCGGGAACGATGTAGAACCTCCAGACCTGCCGGCCGGTCTGCGCGTCGTAGGCCGAGATGTACCCGCGCGCGCCGAAGTCGCCGCCGCCATTGCCGATGACGACCAGGCCGTCCGCCACGCGCGGGGCGCCGGTGACGGAGAGCGGTTGGCCAGGCACGAGCGTCTGGGTGATCCAGACCGGCTTGCCCGTCCGGGCGTCGAGCGCGATCAGCCGTCCATCCAGCGCGGCGACGAAGATCTTGCCGTTCCACGCGGCGAGACCGCGGCTCACCGGCCCGCAGCAGGCGAGCCTCGCCCATTTGAGGGGAACCTTCGGATCGTACGTCCAGAGCACTTTGCCGGTCGTTGCGTCGTAGGCGGTCGTCACGTCCCACGCGGAGACGTTGTAGAGAACGCCATCGATCTCGAGCGGCGTCGCGTCGACGCCGCGATACGTGTTGAGGTCCGCGTACCAGGCGAGACCGAGACGCCCGACGTTCGTGTCGTCGATCTGCGTGAGGGGGCTGAAGCGCTGCTCGCTCCAAGTGCGCCCATACGACATCCACTGGCCCGGATCCTCGTCGGCGTTCGCGAGGCGCTGCTGGTCCACGGCCGCAGGCCCGGAGCGCAATCCGGAAGCGTGGACGCCCGAGCCGAAAAGAACGCCGGCGATGGCGCAGAGCGCCGCTGTCAAAGTGGGACGGCGCGCATCGCCTCGGCGAAACTCGTTGCGCCGAGGTCGTCCGTCGTGGGTCGTGTCCATTCTCAGTATTCGCAGCACCCGCAGCGAGAGCGGTCTATCTGGCCCACGGTGAAGGCATGCCATAGGGCAAGGAAGTGTAGATGATCTCGGTGCGATCG
>JASHSR010000380.1 GCA_030038645.1 Gammaproteobacteria bacterium | reverse complement strand
CGAGCCCGGCCGGCGCGAGCGCCGCCGGCGCCGGATTGGCCGCGGCAGAGCGCGCGGAGAGCGCGCAGCTGGACACCCCGGCGGCTCACAGCCTCTGGTGGTACGCTATGTTGCTGCTCTTGTTGGCGGCCTTGGCGGAATCCGCCGTGGGCAGCCGGTATGTCGGCACTCTCCGGGAGGGGCCGTGAGCGCGAGTGAGGAGCTCCGTTCGTACGTCGAGCGCCTGCGGCGCCGGCTGCGGCTCGTCGCGCTCCTTCGCGGCGCAGCCGTCCTCACCGCATCCGCGCTCGTCGCGACACTCGTCCTCACGGCGATCCTCAACCGGCTCGCCTTCTCCGCCGCGAGCCTGTGGAGCGCGCGGGGCGTGCTGGGGCTGATTCTCGCGGCGGGCATCGCGCTTGCGCTCGCCGTGCCGCTCTGGCGGCTCACCCGGCGCTGGGCGGCCCGCCGCGCGGAGCGCGCCTTTCCGGACTTCGAGCAACGCCTGCTCACCTTCACCGAGCGCGACCGTGCCGGCGATCCCTTCCTCGAGCTGCTCGCCGCGGACACCTTGCGGATGGCGAGCGCCGCGAGCCCAAGGCTCGTCGTGCCGGATGCGGCTCTGACCGTTTTCGCCGGAGTGGCCGTCGTGTGTCTCGCCGCGCTGCTGTGGCTCATTCGCTTCGGGCCCGGTTACTGGGGCTACGGCGCGGCGGCGCTCTGGACGGGTCCGCCGACGAGCCCGCTCTACGCCATTCGCGTGAGTCCGGGCGATGCAGCGGTGCGCCGCAACGGCGATCAGCTCGTCATCGCTCAGCCCCGCGGCTTGCAGACGGATCGCGTGCGGATGTACGTGCGGTACGGGGACACATCGCGGTGGGACCACGTCGCGATGCAGCCGCAGCCGCAGGGCTCGGGCTTCGAGTTCCTCCTCGCGGGCATCCCGCAGGATGTCGAGTACTACGTCGAGGCCGGTGCGCTCGACTCGCCTCACTATCATCTGCGCGTCGTCGATGTGCCGTCCGTGAGACAGATTCGCGTGAGGTATCACTATCCCGCGTGGACGAAGCTCGCCGACGCGGTCGAGGAGCACGGCGGAGATCTGCGTGCCGTCACGGGCACCCAGGCGCAGCTCGAAGTGCGAACGGACCGGCCGCTGCGCGACGGCGTGCTCGTACTGGACGACGGGCGGCAGATTCCCCTCGTGCCGCTCGCCGGCGGCGCCGGCTCGGCCGATACCGGC
The DNA here is from genome assembly GCA_030038645.1 of Gammaproteobacteria bacterium. Lineage (GTDB taxonomy): Bacteria > Pseudomonadota > Gammaproteobacteria > Steroidobacterales > Steroidobacteraceae > JASHUC01. The sequence continues at coordinate 1,454 of JASHSR010000380.1, read as the reverse complement.
ACTCCGCCGGGCGACACGGGCGCCGGCTCGGCCAACGCCTACCGGGCCGCCATCTCGATCGAGCGGGATGGCGCGTATCACGTCGCGGCTCGGGACCGCGGTGAGACGCTGCGAATCTCGGAGGATTATTTCATCGAGGCGGGCGAGGTGAGGCCGCCCGAGGTCGCGATCGTCCGTCCTGCCGGCGATTACCGCGCGAGCCCCATCGAGGAAGTCACCGTCGGGGCCCGGGCGGCGGATGCCTTCGGCCTCACGGACTTCACGCTCCACTACTCCGTGAACGGCGGAGCCGACAAGACCGTCCCTCTGCTGAAAGACCCGGGAGCCAAGCAGGCGAGCGGCTCGACCCTCGTCAGCCTGGAGACCCTGAAGCTCGTGCCGGGTGACGTCGTGAGCTACTACGCCACGGCGAAGGATGGGCGCGCGGAATCGCACACGGACATCGCCTTCATCCAGGTCGACCCCTTCGAGCGGGATTTCTCTCAATCCCAGCAGGCCGGCGGAGGCGGCGGTGGGTTCGGGAACGGCCAGGCGCAGATCGCGGAGCGCGAGAAGGAGATCATCGAGGAGACCTGGAAGCAGGCCGGCCTCAAGAGCGGGGCGCCGGAGCAGGCGGCGGAGCAGGCGAAGTTCCTCTCGGATGTGCAGAGCACGTTGCGCTCGCAGTCCCTCGCGCTCGCCGGGCGCGTGGAGCTGCGGGACCTCTCGATCGGCAACGAGGCGATCGGCAGCTTTCAGCAGGAGATGAGCGCGGCGGCGGAGGCCATGAGCCCGGCCGTGCAGAGCCTGCGCGGACAGAAGTGGAGCGAGGCGATCGCGCCGGAGCAGAAGGCTCTGCAGCACCTGTTGCGCGCACAGGCGACGTTCCGGCAGATCGAGGTGGCGTTCGGCAGCATGGGCGCGGGCAGTGGCGCCGTGAACTCGGCCGGCCGCGACCTCGCGGGCCTGTTCGACCTCGAGCTCGACATGCAGAAGAACCAGTACGAGACGCGGCCGGACGCCTCCTCCTCTCCGAGCCAAGGCACCAATCAGGTCGACGATGCGCTTCGCAAGCTCGATGAGCTCGCGCAACGGCAGGACGCGCTCGCCGCGCAGCGTCGGGCCGGGAGCGATCAAACGGCCGAGCAGCGCTGGCAGCAGGAGGAGCTGCGGCGGCAGGCGGATCAGCTCCGCCGGCAGCTCGAGCAGCTCGCTCAGAGCGAGCGCCTCGCTCGCAACGGGCCGAGCGGGCAGAGCGCGCAAGCCGGACAGGACGGACAGGACTCGCAGAGCGGCCAAGACGGGCAAAGCGGGCAGAGCGGGCAAAGCACGAGCGGCGGCCGGCTCGCCGGCGCGAGCGGGCGCATCGGGCAGGCGCTCGATGAGCTGCGCCAGGCGGAGGATGACATGCGCCGCGCGGTCGATCAGGGCGACGACGCCGGAGCGCGCCGCGCCGCCGAGCGCCTGCGCGAGGC
>JASHSR010000379.1 GCA_030038645.1 Gammaproteobacteria bacterium | reverse complement strand
CCTGCAGCCTCACGGTCGTGCCGGCCTTGCCGCGGATGAGCTGCACGACATCGTCGAGCCGCCACCCGATCACGTCGGTGAGCGTTCCGCTGTGGCCCTGCCCGACGGCCGTGATGCGATCGTTCGCTTTCAGCGTGCCGGCGAGCGCCGCGGGGCCGCCCTGGATGACGTTCATGACGGTGACGTAGTCATCGGGGCTCAGCTCGAGCTGCGCGCCGATCCCCTCGTAGTTGAGGCTCATCTGGATGCGGTACTCCTCCGAGTCTCGGGGCGAGAAGTAGCTCGAGTGCGGGTCGAAGGTGCGGGCATAGGAGTTCATCAGCTCCTCGAATACATCCTCCGAGCTGATCTGATCGACGCGCTTCAGTCCGTGCTCGTAGCGCTGGCGGAGGGCGTCGGTCGCCTCCTTCCAGGTCTTCCCGGTGAGCATCAGGGAGAGCTCGTCGTTCTTCACCCGTTTGCGCCAGATCTCGTTCATCTCGGCCGTGCTCGCCGGCCAGGAGGCGTGCGTGCGGTCGAACTGGTAGGTCTCATCGACGGTCCAGTCCGGCTGCGTATCGAGCAGCGCGATCGCGTAGCGCAGGCGCTCCCGGTCGCGCTGCTGGAAGCGCGCGAAGATCGCGAACGCCGGGTCGATGTTGCCCGTGTGGATCATCTCATCGAAGCTGTAGCGCCATTTCTCGAACTCGGCGATGTCGCTCGCGAGGAAGTAGCTGTGCTCCCCGTCGAGGAACTCGAGGTAGCGGTCGTAGACGCGCGACGACATGTCGTGATCGATCGTCTGGCGGCTGTAGTGGGTCTCCTCGAGGATCGAGCCGACGCGGCGCGCGACCATCCGCTGCCGCTCGGTGGGCGCGATGGCCCCTGGAGGGAGGAGGGAGTCGCCGGCAGCCGGCACGCGCGCGGAGCCCGCGAGCGCGAGCGCCGTCACGAGGACGAAAACTGTGGCGAACCAGCCGCTCGAGCGGCGCGTGGGGCGAAACGTCATCGGGAAGCTCGCTGCATCAGGAAGGGTTGGACACAAGGCTAGAGTGCGTGAGGGAGCGTATCAAGAGCGCTCGGAGGGGCATCTCGAGCCGGATCATCGAATCTCGCAAGGCGTCAAGCTCGAGCTCTGGCGGTCGGTCGCGGCGGAAAATGCGGCGTTCTCCATGAGAGATGACTTAATCCGGCAAGTTCAATCCGCGGCCGGGGAAGCCCCGGGCGATGCCGAGCAGGGCACGGACCACGAGCGTGATGAGGTAGGGGCAGAGCGCGACGGCCCAGAAGGCAAACGAGCCGCCGGCCAGCCCACGAAAGAAGTTCTCGAGCAGATCCCCCATCCCCCCGTCGGCGTACGGGCCCAGCGCGTGCCCGCCGGCGAGCCACAGGAGCGGAGGCACGACGAGCACCCCGAATGCCAGGGCGCCGGCGAGAATGAGCAGCTCGTGGCGGACCGCGGCCGGCAGGCTCGAGGAATCGCGCGCTGGGGGGTCGGGGCTCATGTGCGAGGCGTTCTCTCCAGAAGGGCATAATAGCCGCCACCATGGAAAAAATCAGAGCCGCGGTGATCGGAGTCGGCTATCTCGGCCGGTTCCATGCGCAAAAGTACGCCCAGATCGAGGGTTGCGAGCTGCTCGCCGTGGTCGACCCGAGCCCCGAGGCTCGGGAGCGGGCGGCGGCCGAGCTTGGTGCACGCTCCCTCCCCGATCACCATGCGCTCATCGGCGAGGTCGACGCCGTGAGCGTCGTCACGCCGACGCCGCGCCATTTCGCCATCGCGCGCGATTTCCTGGCGGGCGGGGCGCACGTGCTCGTCGAGAAGCCGATCACGGAGACCCCCGAGGAGGCGCGTGAGCTCATCCGGCTCGCGCACGAGCGCCGGCGGGTCCTGCAAGTCGGGCACCTCGAGCGGTTCAACGCCGCCATCGTCGGCGCCGAGCCGTATCTCGCGGCGCCGCGGTTCATCGAGTGCCATCGCCTCGCGCCCTACCGCGAGCGGGGCACCGACGTGAACGTCGTCCTCGACCTCATGATCCACGACATCGACATCATCCAGACGATCGTGAACGCTTCGATCGAGTCGATCGACGCCATCGGCACGCCCGTGTTTTCCGAGGAGATCGATATCGCGAACGCCCGGATTCGCTTTGCGAGCGGGTGCGTCGCGAACGCCACCGCGAGCCGGGTGAGCCTGAAGACCGAGCGCAAGCTGCGCATCTTCGAGGACGACGCCTATCTCTCGCTCGACCTGCAGCAGAAGATCCTCACCGTCATCCGCAAGCGCTCCGAGGCCCCGGCCCCGGGCCAGCTTCCGGTCTCGATCGAGGAGCGCAGCTTCGATCAGGGGGATGCGCTCAAGGCCGAGATCGAGTCGTTCCTCGGCTGCATCCGCACCGGAGCGGAGCCGGTCGTGAGTGGAGAGGCGGGACTGCGCGCGCTCGAGACCGCGATCCGCATCACCGAGCAGGTGGGCCGGAACAAAGCACCGGCGAGGCCGGCCGGCGGACCGAGACCCGCCCGGAACAAAGACTCCTCCGCTTGATTTTGATTAGCATCCCTCTACATAGGAGGCATGGAGACGCAACTTCCGCACGGGTCCGCGGCGGCGGCGCTCGAGCTCGACCTGATCGGGGACCTCGCCTGTCCCTGGACCTTCGTAGGCAAGCGTAGCCTAGACCGTGCGTTGGGCAGCCTCTATGGCTCGCCCGTCCGGCTGCTTCGCTGGCACGGCCTGCCGCTCGGGCGCGACGCGCGAGCCTCCTGGCGCGATCACTTCGCAAGCCGCCTCCCCCGCGGCGCCAGCGTCGAGACCGCGCAGCGCGACCTGTGCGAGGCGGGCGAGGAGCTCGGCATCGCCTTCGCCTTCGAGCGCCTGAAGCGCGTACCGGACACACACGAGGCGCACCGGCTCGTGCGGCTGGCGACCCGCGGCGGGCGGCAGGCCGACATCATCGATGCGCTGTTCAGCGCGTTCTTCGAGCATGGCCGGGACATCGCCGACCCTGCGGTGCTCGGGGAGATCGCCCACGGCTGCCGGCTCGACGAGGGCACCTACGCGGCGTTTGCCGACCCCGGAGAAGGCCGGGGCGATGTGGATGCCGAGGAGCGGCGCATGCGCGGGCTCGGCATCGCCGTGGTCCCGAACCTGCTCATCAACGGGCGCGTCCTCGTCCCGGGGCCGGCGGATGTCGCAACGTACGTCCAGGCGCTCGATCAGGCGCTGTTTCCCGAGCTGAAGGCTCCGGCGGACAAGCGGCTGCTACACTAGCCCCCTCCCGTGCGGACTTCGGGGAAGCCTCGTGTCGGATAGCAGTCTCGCGGCGCCCCTGCGGGCCGTGGCCGAGTGAGCGAGCCCGGCCATTTCGCCCGCGAGCGGCGGCCGCTCACCGTGGCGGCGGCGCAGCTCGCCTGCGGCTCGAGCGCCGAGGAGAACCTCGCTCGGGCGGAGCGCCACGTGCGCCGCGCCGCGGCGCAGGGTGCGCGCATCATTCTGCTGCCCGAGCTGTTCGAGACGCCGTACTTCTGCATCGATCAGGACTCGCGTCATTTGAAGCTCGCGCGCCCGCTCGAGGAGAGCCGCGCCGTGCGTCACTTCCGCTCCGTCGCGCGCGAGCTGGGAGTCGTGCTGCCGATCAGCTTCTTCGAGCGCGGGCCCGTCGCCTTCTTCAACTCCGTCGCCGTCATCGACGCCGACGGCAGCGTCCTCGGCGTCTACCGCAAATCGCACATTCCGAACGGGCCGGGCTATCAGGAGAAGTATTACTTCAGCCCGGGCGATACGGGCTTCAGGGTCTGGAGCACGCGCTTCGCGCGCATCGGCGTCGGCATCTGCTGGGACCAGTGGTTTCCGGAGTGCGCGCGCGCCATGGCCCTCATGGGCGCGGAGATCCTGCTTTTCCCGACGGCGATCGGCACCGAGCCGCCGCCCGCCATCGCCGTCAACTCGAGGGAGCACTGGCAGAGGACGCAGCAGGGGCATGCCGCCGCGAACCTCGTGCCGCTCGTCGCGGCGAACCGTCACGGGCTCGAGCGCTCGCTGCAGGACCCCGAGCGCCTGTACGTGCGCTTCTACGGCTCGTCGTTCATCGCGGACTCGATGGGCGCGAAGGTCGCCGAGGCTCCAGAGGACGCCGATGCGGTCATCTGCGCGAGCTTCGATCTCGCCGAGCTCGAGGAGCTGCGCAACAACTGGTTCGTCTTCCGCGACCGCAGGCCCGACCTCTACGGGCCGCTGCTCACGCTCGGCGGCGGCTCAACCGGCCCGTCGTAGCCACTCGATCGCCTCCCTCAACTCCCCGACGAAGCGGGCGAGCTCCGCGCGCCGCCGCGTCTCCTGCGGCATGCGGAGCAGGAAGGAGGGGTGGACGGTGACCCACACGTGCATCGTGCCGCCGACGGGTACGGCCCGGCCGCGCATCGCCGAGATCGTCACGCTGCGGCCGAGGAGGCTGCGCGCGGCCGTCGCGCCGAGCGCGACGGCAAGCCTCGGCCTCACGAGCCTCAGCTCCTCGGCGAGCCACCAGCTGCAGGCCTTCACCTCGGCGATCGAGGGTCTCACGTGGAGCCGACGCTTGCCTCGCTGCTCGAACTTGAAGTGCTTGACGGCGTTGGTGACGAACACCGCGCGACGGTCGATGCCGGCCTCGTGGAGCGCGCGATCGAGCAGCGCGCCGGCCGGTCCGACGAAGGGATGCCCCGCGAGATCCTCGGCGTCTCCGGGCACCTCGCCCACGAGCATCAACCGAGCGGTCTCGCGGCCCTCGCCCGGCACGCCCTGCGTGGCGGCCTGCCAGAGCGCGCAGCGGCGGCAGTGGTTGAGGGCGTCGCGGAGGTCGGCGATCGACTCGACGGGCCGCGTCCCGGAGGGACTGTCGGCTTGACCTTGCTCCGGAGCGTCGGCCGCAGCCGCGGGTCGGCTCTCGGTCACCCGATGCTTCATGTCTCGACCTCGATCGATCGGCGCAGCCGACTACGCGGTCAATGAGCGAAGCACGCCGGAGTTTCCGGCGCGCGCGCGAATCGCAAAGAATCGCGCGGAGATTCGCCGATCCGCTCCCGGCCTCGAGGCCGGGAGCCCATCGGAGCTGGTGGAGGCGGGGGGAATCGAACCCCCGTCCGCAAGCGCTAGACTTCAAGATCTACGTACGTAGCCCGCTCTTTGGCTCTCACGCTGCGCTACCCGAGGGGCAGGGAAGACGCAACGCCAGCGGACGGTGACTCTTAACGATCCGGCCCGTCGCACG
>JASHSR010000378.1 GCA_030038645.1 Gammaproteobacteria bacterium | reverse complement strand
TCGCTCATCTCCCAGCTCGCTCGGGCGACCTCCCGCGCCGAGGTCCAGTGGCTCGAGGCGCGCCAGCAGGGCCGATTCGAGCTGTTCGCTCCGCACCTCGAGGAAGTGGTGAGCTTGGTGCGCGACAAGGCCGCGCTGCTCGGCCAGGCGCTGAACCTCGGGCCCTACGATGCGCTCATCGACGAGTTCAGCCCCGGCATCACCACCACCGACATCGAGACGGTGTTCAAGGCGCTGTCGCGCCGGCTGCCCTCGCTCATTCGCGAGGTGATCGGCTTGCAGGGCTCCCGGCCGGAGACGCTCCTCAGCGGCAAGTTCCCGCCGGGCAAGCAGCGCGCGCTCGCCGTGGAGATCATGAAGGCCATCGGCTTCCCCTTCGACCGCGGCCGGCTGGACGAGAGCGAGCATCCCTTCACCGAAGGCGTTCCGGGCGACATCCGCGTCACCACGCGCTTCGACAGCGCGGACCTATTCTCGGGCCTGCTCGGCGCGCTGCACGAGACCGGCCACGCCATGTACGACCTCGGCCTGCCGCAGGAGTGGCGCGACCAGCCCGTGGGCCGCGATCGCGGCATGGCGCTCGAGGAGAGCCAGTCGCTGCTTCTCGAGATGCTGGTGTGCCGCAGCCGCCCGTTCGTGAAATATCTCTGCCCGCTCCTCGCCAAGCACTTCGGCGTGACGGGTCCCGAGTGGGACGCGGAGAGCGTCTATGCGCACCTCACGCGCGTGCGGCGCAGCTTGATTCGCGTCGACGCCGACGAGCTCACGTATCCGCTCCACATCCTGCTGCGTTACGAGCTCGAGAAGAAGCTGCTCAACGGCGAGCTCGCGGTGCGCGACCTGCCCGATGCCTGGAACAGCGGCATGGAGCAGCGGCTCGGCATCCGTCCCGGCAACGACGCGGAGGGCTGCCTGCAGGACATCCACTGGGCCGTCGGCTCGTTCGGCTACTTCCCCTCCTATGCGCTCGGCGCCGTGATCGCCGTGCAGCTCTACGACAGCCTCCGCTCGGAGGTGGCGGGGCTCGACGAGCAGATCGCGCGCGGCGAGTTCTCGGGCCTGTTCGGCTGGCTGCGCAAGCACGTGCACGGCATGGGCGCCAAGGTCTCCGTGCACGAGCTGTTGAAGGCGGCGACGGGCAAGTCGCTCTCAGCGGCGCCGTTCGTGCGCTACCTGGAGGGCAAGTACCTCGAGGGCGCTGCGAGCATCGCCGCCGCCTGAGATGAGCGGGGGGCTGCTGCGCGCCGCGAGCTCGCGGACCGTCAAGCGCTTGCAGGCGCACCTGCGCGGCCTCGCCGGCAAGGCGATCCACGACTACGCCATGATCGCGGACGGCGACCGCGTCATGGTGTGCCTCTCGGGCGGCAAGGACTCCTACACGCTGCTCGACATCCTGCTCTCCCTGCAGCGCGGCGCCCCGGTCGACTTCAGCCTCATCGCCGTCAACCTCGATCAGAAGCAGCCCGGGTTCCCGGCGCACGTGCTGCCGGAATACCTGGCCTCGCTCGGCGTGCCGTACCACATCATCGAGCAGGACACCTACGGCGTCGTCAAGCGGGTGATCCCCGAGGGCAAGACGATGTGCGGCCTGTGCTCGCGCCTGCGGCGTGGCGCGCTCTACCGGTTCGCGGCGGAGCACGGCGTCACCAAGATCGCGCTCGGCCATCACCGCGACGACATCGTCGAGACGTTCTTCCTCAACCTGTTCTTCGGCGGGCGCCTCAAGGCCATGGCGCCGAAGCTGCTCTCCGACGACGGGCGCCACGTCGTCATCCGCCCGCTCGCCTACGCGAGCGAGCGCGACATCGCGCGCTATGCCCGCAGCCGCGCCTTCCCCATCATCCCCTGCAATCTCTGCGGCTCGCAGGAGAACCTGCAGCGCTCCGCGGTGAAGCGGATGCTGAAGGCTTGGGAGATCGAGCATCCCGGCCGCACCGATGCGATCTTCTCGGCCCTGCGCAACGTCGAGCCCGAGCATCTCGCCGATCCCCGCCTGCACGACTTCGCCGGGCTCGACGCGCGCCGGCGCGATTCGCCCGCGCTCGCCCCCGCAGCGTCCCGCGCCGTGCCCCGCATCGCGCCGATGACGGAAGCCGAAGAGTATGAGCTCTCTCTCGGCCACACTTCTGCCTAACAGCTACTGGGTGCTGCCGGGACAGCTGCTCGCGGGGGAGTACCCGGGCGCCGCGGAGCCGGGGTCCTCGCGCGAGCGGATCGAGCGGCTGCTCGCCGCAGGCATCGACTGCTTCATCGATCTGACGCAGGAGCAGGAGCTTCCGCCGTACACGGAGCTGCTCCCCGCGAGCGTGCGGCACTACCGCCGGCCGATCCGCGACCACGCCATTCCCTCGCAGCCCGAGCACATGCGCGACATCCTCGAGGTCATCGAGAGCGCCCTGCGCTCGGGGCGCCGCGTGTACGTGCACTGCCACGCCGGCATCGGCCGCACGGGCACCGTGATCGGCTGCCTGCTCGTCGAGCACGGCCTCACCGGCGCCGAAGCGCTCGAGGAGCTCAATCGCGCTTGGCAGCAAAGCCCGCGCGCGGAGAGCTGGCCGTCGGTCCCCGAGACGGACAGCCAGATCGAGTACGTGCGCGGCTGGGTGCCTCGGCTCGGACTCGCTTCGCTTGCGCCTCGGCCCCTCCCGGGCGAGTGGGACTCCGCCGCGCCGGTGCCGAGCACGCTGCGCAGCCGCTTCCTCGGCGCCCTCGTCGGGCTCGCGACCGGCGACGCCCTGGCGGCCGCCACTCATCGCCGCAGGCCGGGCACCTTCACGCCGGTCACCGGCCCGCTCGGTGGCGGGCCCTTCGATCTGCCGCCGGGCGCGTGGAGCGACGACACCGCGATGGCCTTGTGCCTCGCCGACAGTCTCCTCGCCTGCGGCGGCTTCAACGCGCGCGATCAGATCGAGCGCTACGTGCGCTGGCAGCAGGAGGGCTATCTCTCCGCGACCGGCCGTTGCGTCGGGATCACCGCGAGCGCCGCGCGCGCGCTCGCGGTCGCGCAGTGGCGCCGTCAAGTCTTCCCCGGCTCCCACGAGCCGAAGCAGCTGGACCCGGAGCCCCTCTCGCGGGTCGCCCCGGTCGTGATGCTCGCGTTCGCGAACGCGGAGGAGGCCGTGCGCCTCGCAGGCGATGCCGCGCGCATCACCTGCCAGGCGCCCACCGTGGTCGAGGCTTGCCGCGTGTTCGCGGCGATGCTCCATGCTGCCTTCTCGGGCCTGCCGAAAGACGAGGTGCTCGCTCTGCCGGGGGACCCCGGCGATCGGGAGGCTGCGGCTCTTCGCCCGCGGTTGCGCTCGCTGCTGCGCGGCAGCTACCGGCGCAAGGAGGCGGGGCGAATGCGCGCGGGCAATACCGTCGTTCAGGCCCTCGAGGCCGCGCTGTGGGCATTCGACCGGACGATCACGTTCCGCGATGGCGCGCTGCTCGCCGCCAACCTCGGCGAAGGCTGCGATGTCGTGACCGCCGTATATGGCCAGCTCGCCGGCGCCTACTACGCCGTGGAAGCGATCCCGCCCGGCTGGCGCGACGGCCTCGCCCGGCTCGACCTGATCGAGGGCCTCGCCGACCGGCTGTACGTTGCCGGCAGCCGCGGCGTCTCGGCGGTCCTCTGAGCCCCGGCCGATCCCCGCCGCGGCGTCTCGCCGGTGCTCTGAGCCCCGGCCGATCCGCGCCGCGGCGTCTCGCCGGTGCTCTGAGGCCCGACCACGCGGCCTTTCTCCGGCTTGGCCGCGACCTTCCGTGAGCCGCCGACTCCCTGCGGCCCGCGCCGCCTCTTTTTCGAGGGGACACCCGATGCTCCCCTCCGGTAAGCTTGGCGCGATCAAAGGTCGCACCGATGACTCCCCCACGCTCTTCGCAGGCTCGCTCGCGCAGGCACGCGCCGCGCCGGCGC
>JASHSR010000377.1 GCA_030038645.1 Gammaproteobacteria bacterium | reverse complement strand
GGAACGGGAATGAACGGCGCGGTCTGCGGATTGAACCACCTCGACAGTCCCGTGCTCGAAGAGGGTGGAGCGCTCGGCGCCGGCGCGGGCAATTGCGTCTGCGGCACCTCCGGCACCTGCACCGGCGCCTGTGCGTCGGCACCGGCCGCATGGAGAAGCGCTGCCGCCGCGAGCGAAGCAACCGCGCCTGCCAAGCGCCTGGCGTCCGGTGAGCTCGCGCCGCATCGATCCGCCTCGCTCATCGGAGGACTTGCGCGATGCACTTCAACAGCCGATCGATATCGGCCGAGCTCAAACGACCCATGGTGGAGATGCGGAACAGCGTCTTCGACAGCTCGCCCTGCCCTGCATAGATCACGAAGCCGCTCGCCTTCAGAGCGTCGTGCAAGCTCGCATAGGCCATGCCCGCCGGAAGCCGATACGAGCGCAGCACCACGGATGACTCCTCGGCGGGCACCACGGTGTCGATGCCGAGCGCGGCGAGCCCGCCGCGCACCTGCTCGGCGAGCGCCGCGTAGGCTCGATGGCGAGCCGGGCGCCCGCCTTGCTCGGCGAACTCCCGCAGGGCCTCGACCAGCGCGTAATAAGCGTGCACGGCGGGGGTGAACGGAGTGTCGCGGCGATCCTGCAGGCTCGCGAGCCGGCCGAGGTCGAGATAATAGGCGCGGCTCGACGCCTGGCGAAGCGCGCTGCGCCGCACGATCACGAACGAGACGCCCGGCACGCCGTGCAGACACTTGTTCGCGGTGGCGGCCACCGCCGAGAGGCTCTCGTCGCCGAAGTCGATGGCCTCCGCGCCAAAGCTGCTGACGCCGTCGACGAGCAGATTCACGCCGTGCCGGCGGCAGAGCTCCGCGAGCCGCCGCAGGTCGTTGAGCCGTCCGGTGGTCGTCTCGTGGTGCACCACGGCGGCGTGCGTGAAGCGCGCACCGGGCGGCGCGCCGTCGAGCCGCGCGGCGACCGCCTCGAGGTCCAGCGCGCGGGTCCATGCGACCCTCATGCGCTCGTGCGCGATGCCGTATTGCTCGCAGATCGCGGCGATCCGCTCGCCGTACACGCCATTCTCGAGAGTGAGCAGCCGGCCGGCTCGGGGCGTGAGAGAGATCGCCATGCTCTCGACCGCCGCCGTGCCGGACGCCGTGATCAGCACGGCAGTCCATTCGGCGGGATCGAGCGCGTACGTCGCGAGCAGCCGCTCGCGCGCCTCATCCTGCAAATCGAAGAACTCGCTTTCTCGATGGCACAGGTCGGGTTGCAGGAGACTCCGCCGCACCCGCTCGCTGAGAGACACGGGCCCCGGGTTGAGCAACAGCATCAGCGGGCTCCGAAGTGTTGCATCAGCCGCCTCTTCACATCGACCGGAGCGATGGAAGGGCGCGGCAGGTCGTGCGGCGTTCCGGGACGGATCAGCAAGCGGGCGAAGCGGGGGCCGTCGAGCGGAGGAGCATCGAGCCACGAGGCGATCTGCCCCAGGTCGTCGGTCTCGAGCGACGAGGCGTAACCGCAGGCCGCTGCGATCTCGGCGAACGAGGTATGGGGCGAGACCGTCGCCTGGCCGCCCGTCGAGTCGTGGACGCCGTTGTCGAGCAACAGATGCTGCAGATTCGGCGGCCCATAGGCGCCGACCGTCGCGAACGCGCCGAGCCGCATGAGCGCCGCTCCGTCGCCATCGAGCGCGAGCACGCGCAGGTCGGGTCGGGCGAGAGCGAGCCCCAGGGCGAGAGGCACCACGCATCCGAGCGAGCCGACCATGTAGAGCTGATTCGGCCGATCCTCGACCGCACAGAGCTCCCGGCCGCAGAATCCGGTCGATGCCAGCACGGCGGTCGATGCGGTCGGCGTGCGCGCGACGACCTCTCGCAGAGCGTCCTGTCTCGAGGGCCTCGCTTGCGGAGCACTCCGCCGGGCGCTCAGAACGGCTGCTGCCGGAGACGACCGCGCCCGCAGCCCCGCGCCGGGGGCGCCCCGCTCGAGCGGGTACGCGGCCACGCTGCCCTTTCTCATCACGAGCGCATAGGGGCGGCCGGTCTCGTCCATGTGCGCCGTCGCGCGATCCAGCGCCGGGCCGATGGCGCCGCTCTCCGTCGGAAACAGCTCCCACGGAATCTCCATGGTATCGAGCATCGCCGGGGTGATCGGCCCCATCAGAGCGTGCTGCGGCTCGTCGGCGACACCCGGCTGTCCGCGCCACGTGACGACCAGCAGCTGCGGCAGGCGGAACGTCCAGGTGAGCGAGGTCAGCGGGCTCACGGCGTTGCCGAGGCCGGAGTTCTGCATCATCGAGACGCCGCGGCGGCGCGCCGCGCCGGACCCGCCCCCGAGCGCGATGCCCGCGATCAGCGCGACGGCGTCGCCTTCGTTCGCCATGGACAGGTAGCGGAGCGAGGAGTCCTGCAGCACATAGTTGATGAACGGCGTGAGGAAGGAGCAGGGAACGCCGGCGTACCATTCGAAGCCGCGCTCGCGCGCCGCCTCCACGAACTGACGCGCCTCAATCATCGGTCCGATCCGTCCTCGCCGCGCCGACGCCCGTGCCGGAACCGGCGCCGCCGCCCGCGCCGAGCGGCGTCTGCCCGTGCGCGAAGTCCGCCGCGCGCTGGAAGTCCTCGAGGTCGTTGACGCCGCGCCAGTGGCCGTGTACGTAGAGGACCTCGATCCGCGCTCCGTCGGCGATCAGCGCATCGAGCAACTGCGGGACATCGAGCGTGTCGAAGCCCGGCCGGGCGCGCAGCGCGCCGAGCACGGACTTCAGTTGCGCGACCCCCCGGCGGCTCACCTTCAACAGGCCGATCCAGCGCCCCTGCGGACCCTCGCCGGACGGCGCCGGCGCGGGGGTGAGTCGAGCCGGGTCGCTCGCGAGCGAGGCCGGCGCGGTCGCCCGACCGCCCTCCCCCGCGCCGGATACGCGTCGCAGCAGCACCTGCGTGCCGAACAGGCCGCGGTCGTCCGCGCGCGAGCAGTAGGCGAAGTCCCGCACCGTGCGGTTGGTGGCGTCCGTCGGCGAGGAGTCCACCACCACGGAGAAGTCGGCTTTGCTCTCGACCAAGTCGCGGAGCACGTAGCTGCGAAACAGCAGATCGCCGTAGGCGATCACCGCATCCGAGTCGAGCGCATCGACCGCGCAGGCGAGCGAGGCGAGCTCCCCGGTCTCCGCGTAGCGCTCGTTCACGACGAGCTTGATCCCTCCGGTATCGATCGCATCGGCCCGATAGCCTCCGACCACCGTGATGTCGTTGATGCCTTCCTTCTTGAAGCTGTCGACCAGCCAGCGCAGGAGCGGCTTGCCGGCGATCGGCAACATGACTTTCGGCCGATTCGCCGTCACCGCCTCGAGTCCCTGGCCGCGGCTCGCGGCGAGCACGACCGCCGCGCGCGAGGCGCCCGATGCGGCGAGGTACAGCCGCTCGG
>JASHSR010000376.1 GCA_030038645.1 Gammaproteobacteria bacterium | reverse complement strand
TGCGGCTTGCGTGGCGATGCTCAGTCGCTCGAGTAGCTCGTGCTCTGTCAGCGAGTCGTTGTCCGCCATCGTGGATATCGCAGCCGCCGGGACCGTGACCGGTCGATACTAGGGATGTGGCCGCGCGGCGACAGAGACCCACGTACCGAAACATGGTCCGCGGGCGGAGGAGTGAGAGGCCGATCACACTCGGGGGGGCGGCCGTGCCGAGGCGGGCACGGCCCAGTTCCCGGCACGGGCGCGGCTCGTGAGACGGGCTCGGCTCGCGCAGCGAGCGCGCGCCGGAGATCGCCCAGGGGCCGCCGCAGGTCTGCGCCGGTCAGGCCGGATCGGCGGGCGTGTGGATGAGATAGCCGCCCGACTTGTCGTCGCGCTCGAGGGAGAGCAGCCGCCGCGCGGCGGCTTCCTCGAGCAGGCGGTTGAACGAGCGGAACCCGTAGTAGCTCTCGTTGAAGCCGGGCCGCACGCGCTTCAAGGCCTGCTTCACCATCGAGCCCCACACCTTGCCGTCCTCGCCCCGCTCGGTCATCAGCGCTTCGACGGTCGCGAGGACCAGATCGAACGCTTCCTGCTTCTTGTCCTCGTCGCGCTCCTTGACGTCTGCGGCCGGCACCGCCGCGGGCTCGGATGCAGCGGTAGGCTCGGGCGTCGCGGCCCCCGCCGCCGCCTTCTTGCGGGCGCCGCGGCGCGTCTTCTGCTCCCGCACCAGGTCGTCGTAGTAGATGAACTCGTCGCAGCTCGCGATGAGCAGGTCGGACGTGGAGTTCTTGACGCCGAGGCCGATCACGCCTTTGTCGTTCTCCCGCAGCTTGCTCACGAGCGGCGAGAAATCCGAATCCCCGCTGATGATCACGAAGGTGTCGACGTGCGGCTTGGTGTAGCAGAGGTCGAGCGCATCGACGACCATGCGGATGTCCGCGGAGTTCTTCCCGGACTGCTTGACGTGGGGGATCTCGATGAGCTCGAAGCCGGCATGGTGCATGCCGGCCTTGAACTCCTTGTAGCGCTCCCAGTCGCAGTACGCCTTCTTGACGACGATGGAGCCCTTCAGCAGCAGCCGCTCGAGAACGCGCTTGATGTCGAACTGCGCATAGCGCTCATCGCGCACTCCGAGGGCGATGTTCTCGAAGTCGCAGAACAGCGCGAGGTTCGCGGTCTCCGGGTCGGCGCTCACGGGCTCACCGGGGTGAGGCTCGGCGCCTCTCCGAGATCGAGCCGCTTGGCGAGCGGCACGCAGAAGATGTCGATGGGCGTGGAGCGGCCGCGCAGCGTCATCGGCGGCAGCTCGACGGCGTGGATGTCGAGGCCGCGCGCATCGAGCGAGCGCTTGACGGTGCCCGAGAAGACCATCTCCCCCGCGCGCGCGCGCTGGCACAGGCGCGAGGCGATGTTCACCGCGTCGCCGATGATGGTGTAGTTCATGAACATGGCGGAGCCGACATTCCCGGCGACGACGTCGCCCTCGTTGATCCCGATGCCGAGGCCGGTCTCGATCTGGTGGCGCTCGCGCCAGGACTCGGCGAGATTGCCGAAGCGCTCGAGCATCTCCTGCGCCGCGAGAATGGCGCGCGCCGAGCTGTCGCTCTGCTCGAGCGGCACGCCGAAGCCCACCATGAGACAGTCGCCGGCCATGTGAAAGACGGTCCCTCCGTGCTGGAAGGCGATCTCCACCAGCAGCGAGAAATACTCGTTGAGCAGCGGCACCACCTCGTGGGGGCTCAGCCGCTCGGAGATGCCGGTGAAGCCGCGCAGATCGGCGAACATGACGACCGCGCGGGTGCGAACGTCCGAGGAGGCGAGAATGCTGTCGCGCAGCTCCGAGTTGCCGAGGATCCGGTCGGCGAGCTGCGGCGAGACGTAGCGGCGAAACGTCCGGCGAATCTCCTCCCGCCGCGTCACCTCCGCTTTGAGCGCCGCGTCGGCCGCTTGGCGGCGCGCGGAGCTCTGGCGGGCGAGCGCCATGAGGCGCGTGAGCAGCACCTCGCGCGGGACCTGGCGGGTGAGGAAGTCGTCGGCGCCGGCGGAGAAGGCGTCGACCCGCAGCTTCGCGCTGCGGCTCACGACGATCACGGGCAGAAGCATGGTGGCGGGGTGCTCCTTCAGGGCCCGGCACAGCTCGAGGGCGCGCAGCTCCAAGGAATCGGCGTCCACGAAGATGAGGTCCGGAACGTACTCATCGAGGCAGGCGATCACCTCGGCCGCCGTGGCGAACGGTTGCAGCTCGAAGCGCGGCTCGGAGCTGCCGTCGGCGACGAGCGGCAGCACCGCGGCGCAGTCGCCGGCGGCGAGCACGCGCAGCAGCGCGTCGCGCCGGATCAAGTGGCTATGCTCGATTCCGTTCTTCATCCGAATCCTGTCCCAGCCGGTCGGCTCCATTGTGCACGCGCGGCGCCGCCTCTGCAGCGAATTCCTGCGGAGGCAACCCCGAGCGCGAGCCGACGCTCTCGAGACGGTCGATGAGCAGATCGACCAGGCGGCTCAGGAACTCGACCTCGAGCTCGGACATCGAGGACAGCAGGAAGCTCGACATGCGGTCCATGTCCGGCACGAACGAACGGCAAACCGCCCAGCCGCCCGGCGTGAGCCGCAGCATCTTGCGCCGGCGGTTGTCCGGGTCGCGCCGATCGGCGATGCGCCCCTGGCGGCGCAGGGTCGCGACCGACCGGCTCACGTTCATGGGATGCATGCCCGTCGCCTCGCACAGCTCGTGAGCCGCGGCTTCCGGCATGGAGGCGAGCGTGACGAGCACGCGCGCATCGTTGATCGTGAGGTGATAGCGCTCGCCGAAGCGGGAGAAGAACGGCCGGTTGATGAGATTCGTGAGCTTCATCAGCCGGTACCAGACCGACTGCTGCGAGAGCGCCGGCTCGCCGGCCATGACGGTTGCGACGGTCGCGCGCTGCCGGCCGCCGGGAGCCGCCGCCAGCGAGAGTGCCGCGGCATCCCGACCGTGTGCGATCCTCGCCATGTCCCACCGTTCGGCTTTGCGCATCTTGTCAGAGCTTGTTCGGTCCGCGATTATACGTCGCGGCCCGACCGGCGCGAACCTATGCAGCCCAGGTTTAACGAGAAAGTTGTCGTCGTCATCGGCGGCAACAGCGGCATCGGCCTCGCGTCGGCGCAGGCGTTTGCGCTCGAGGGGGCACGCGTCGTCGTCACGGGTCGAGATACGGCCACGCTCGCTCGGGCGGCGGCCTCGCTCGGCGGCCGCGCGCTCGCCGTGCGGTGCGACGTGTCCGATCTCCGCGCGATCGAGGCGCTCATGAGCGAGATTCGCGAGAAGCTCGGTCGCATCGATGTCCTCTTCGTCAACGCGGGCGTCGGGGCGTTCATTCCCATCGAGGCCGTCACGGAGGCGGACTGGGA
The DNA here is from genome assembly GCA_030038645.1 of Gammaproteobacteria bacterium. Taxonomy (GTDB): domain Bacteria; phylum Pseudomonadota; class Gammaproteobacteria; order Steroidobacterales; family Steroidobacteraceae; genus JASHUC01. The sequence goes on along the minus strand of JASHSR010000376.1, from coordinate 13,802 downwards.
CCGCCTGATGGCCGTGAACCTGAAGGGCGTGTTCTTCACGGTGCAGAAGGCTCTCCCGCTCATGTCGAGCGGCGGTGCGATCGTGCTCAACTCCTCGATCGGCTGGAAGAAGGGCATCCCCACGGGCTCGGTCTACGCGGCGAGCAAGGCGGGCGTGCGCGCCCTCGGCCGCAACTTCGCCGCCGAGCTGGTCGGGCGCGGCATTCGCGTCAACGTCGTGAGTCCCGGCCCGGTGGAGACGCCGATCATCGGGCGCACGGCGGGACTCTCGCCGGAGATGATCCCTGAGCTGCGCAAGCAGATGCGGGAGAATACGCCCATGAAGCGCATGGGCGAGCCGGCGGAGGTCGCCCGCGCGGCGCTGTTCCTCGCCTCGGACGAGGCCTCCTTCATCACCGGCGTCGATCTGCTGGTCGACGGCGGCGCGGCAAGCTTTTGAGCGTCTGAGCGCCGCGCGCCTCCCGGCGCGCCGGGGACGAGGAGGAGGCTGGCGTGCCGCAGCAGCCGCGCTGCAGCGCCGAAGCGGTGCCGCTCAAGAGAACATCCGCCTGAGGATGCGCTTTTGCACCTTGTCGCTCGCGTTGCGCGGCAGGGCGTCCAGGAACTCGACGCGACGCGGGCGCTTGTAGGAGGCGAGCCGCTCCTTGCAGTGCTCCTCGATCTGCTCCGCGGTGGCCGTGCGGTCGGGCCAGAGCGCGACGGCGGCGCAGACCGTCTCTCCATAGAGCGGATGAGGAACGCCGAACACCGCCACCTCACGCACGGCCGGATGCGTGGCGAGGACGTTCTCGACCTCCTTCGGATAGATGTTCTCGCCGCCGCTGATGATCACGTCCTTGCGGCGGTCCACGAGCGTGAAGAAGCCCTCGGGCTCCACCCGCGCGAGGTCGCCGGTGTAGATCCACCCATCACGAACGGCCTCGCGCGTCGCCTCGGCGTTGCGCCAGTAGCCGATCATGCCCATCGTGCGCTGATTCACGATCACCTCGCCGATGCCCCCGACCGGAACCGGCTGGCCCCGCTCGTCCACGATGCGGCTCTCGGTGAGCAGGGCCTGGCGCCCGGTCGTCTGCGACCAACGCTCGTGGTCCTCGGAGCGCAGGACGCTCACCATGCCGGCTTCCGTCGAGCCATAGAGCTGGTTGAAGCGCGCCCGAGGGAACATCTCCCGCGCCTTGGCGAGCGTCGGCGGCGTGATGGGCATCGAGCCGTAGAAGATCTTGTCGAGGCTCGAGAGGTCGTACTGCCCGATGCGCGGGTGGAACGCGAGCATCGCGAGCGTCGTCGGGACGAGAATGGCGAGGGTGATGCGGTGCGCCTCGATGAGCGAGAAGATCACCTCGGGATCGAACGAGCCGCGATGGATGATGCCGGTCGATCCCATGAACAGGCTCTGGTGCAGCGCCATGTTGAGGCCGGCCGCGTGGAAGAGGGGCACGGCCATCAGATAAACGTCGTCGTGGCGCATGCGCGTCTCGATGGCGGTCGCGAGGTACATCTTGAAGTACGTCGCATGCGAGACGAGAACGCCCTTCGGAAAGCCGGTCGTCCCGCTCGTGTACATGATCACGCACGGCGACTGAGGGTCGACCTCCTGCCGCGGCGGCGAATCGGGGTGTCCTTGCGCGAGATCCTCCGCGCTCGGCACGTCGGCGCCCAGGGCGTCGGCGCCCACGACGGTGTCGCCGCCCACGGCCTCGCTGCCCACGGCACGCGCTCCCGGGCCGTCGCCACTCGACGCGCCGGCTTTGACCCGCTCGCCGGCGTTCCCCGACTCCGGGCCCGCCAAATCGAGCCGAACGAGCCGCGGCGCCGGAGCGCCCTTCGCGATCGCCTCCCGCGCGGCGCGGCCGAAGCTCGGCTCGAGAAGCAGCGCCTTGGGCTCCGCGTCGGTGAGGACGTGGCGGATCTCCTCCGCGCCGAAGCGAAAGTTCATCGGCACGAGGATGGCGCCGCATTTGGCGACGGCCTGCGTGACGACGGCGTAGTCGAGCCGGTTGTACGCGAGCAGTCCCACGCGATCTCCGACCCCGATGCCGGAGGCGGCGAGGGCGTGCGCGAGCCGGTTGGAGCGCCGATCGAGATCGGCGTACGTGAGCTCGACGCGATTCATGATCAGCGCCGGCTTGCGGGGGTAGCGCAGAGCGTTCAGCCGGGAGAGATCGCCGACGACGAGCATGGGAGCAAGCGCATCAGGCGTCCGCGACCGGCATGACGGCGGTCGCCGTCGCGACCGTCCTGCCGTCGCTCTCCAGGGAGAGCGTCGCGTCCGCGAACAGCAGATTGCGGCCGGCGCGGACGATGCGGCCGCGCGCGAGATACCGGCCCGGCGGGGCGGGACGCAGCAGGCTCACGTTGAGCGCGGCCGTGGAAAAAGGCCGTTCCGCGGCGGCGAGCGCCGCGTGCGCGGCGAACGCCATGGCGAAGTCGAGCAGCGTCGCGACGATGCCGCCTTGCAGAACCCCCGCCCCTTGCACGCATCGCGGCGGCGGCTCGAAGGCGAGCACCGCGACGCCCCGCTCCGTGTCGAGCTCGAGGAGCTCTCCGCCGAGATCCTGGGCGAGGGGATTGCTCGTGATGGCGGCCGTCTTGCGGCCGCCTTGCAAGAACTGCAGCACGAGGGCGCGGTCGGTGTTCACTTGCCGCGATTATTCGCGATCTGGTAGAAGGAAACAATTGTTACGATCCGGCGGCCCGAGCGGCGAGGCCGGCTCGGGCCCTCGGAGAGCCTTGCAGTGCGTGAAGTCTTCGTCCTCGGCGTCTCGATGACGCCCTTCGGCCGGCACCTCGATCAATCGTGCGCCGAGCTCGGCCGGCAGGCCGCGCAGGCGGCTCTCGCCGACGCCGGGATCGGGGTCGGCGATCTCGACATCGTCTTCTACGCGAACACCGTGCAGGGCGCGATCGAGGGCCAGTACGGCATGAAGGGCCAGCACGCGCTGCTGCCGATCGGGGTGGACGGCACTCCGATCGTCAACGTCGAGAACGCGTGCACCGGAGGCAGCACCGCCTTCAACCTCGCGGTCGCTCAGGTCGCCGGGAGCTCCGCGGAGATCGCGCTCGCCGTCGGAGCCGAGAAGCTCAACACGGAGGACCGGGCGCGCCGGCAAGCCTCGTTCTCCCAGCCCGGCGACCTCGCGCAGATCACGGAGTTCCTGCGCCGCTATTCCGATCTCGTCGCGGACGTGAAGCCGCCGCCGGAAGCGGTGATCGACGACTCGTTGCGCAGCCCCTTCATGGATGCCTACGCGCTCAACGCGAAGCTGCACATGAAGAAGTACGGCACGACCTGGCGGCAAATCGCCGCGGTCAGCGCGAAGAATCACCAGCACTCGACGATGAACCCGCTGTCGCAGTACCAGAAGGCCATGACGGCCGATGAGGTGCTCGGCGCCCGCATCATCGCTTGGCCGCTCACGCTCCCGATGTGCGCGCCGATCAGCGACGGCGCCGCCGCGGCCGTCGTCTGCTCGCGCGAGGCGTTGAAGCGCTTCGGCGGGCGCCGCGCGGTGCGCGTTCTCGCCTGCGTCATGCAAGGCAACCGGCGCCGGGCCATCGAGGACACGGCGGGCGGCGCGCTCCACGCCACGGCGCGGGCAGCGTTCGGCCACGCCGGCTTGAGCCCCAAGGACATCTCGGTCGCGGAGGTGCACGACGCCACCGCTTACGGTGAGATCTCGCATCTCGAGATCACGGGCCTCTGCGAGCCGGGCCAAGCCGGCCCGATGGCGGAGAGCGGGGCGACCTCACTCGGCGGGCGCATTCCGGTCAACGTCTCGGGCGGCCTGGAATCGAAGGGCCATCCGGTCGCCGCGACCGGCCTCGCCCAGATCTTCGAGCTCACGCAGCAGCTGCGCGGCGAGGCCGGCCGCAGGAACGTCGCGAATCCGCGCTACGCGTTCGCCTCGTGCGGAGGGGGCTTCTTCAACGTCGAGGAAGGTCTCTCGGTGGTGACGCTGCTCGGCCGCGCCGACGCCCGGGACTGAGCGGCGGCGGGCCTCGAGCAGCGCGGGAGATCCCGTCCGTGCGAGTCATCGACTTCTTCGACAAGGGCGTCGCGGCCGAGCCCGATCGCCCCTTCCTCATCGACGACACGGAGCGGCGCACGTACGCCGAGACGCAGGCGATGTCGCACCGCATCGCCAATGCGTTCCGCGGCGCCGGCATCGCGCCCGGCACCAAGGTCGCGGTGCTGAGCGGGAATGCGGCGCGCGCCTTCGAATGCGTGATCGGCCTGTTGCGCGCGGGTTGCGTGTGGGTTCCGGTCAACGCGCGCAACACCGTCGAGGACTCCGTCTATGCCCTCGAGCATACGGATACCGAGGCCCTCTTCTACAGCCGCGCGTTCCGCGACGTGGTGAGGCGCCTCGCGGCGGCCTGCCCGCGGCTCGCCCATGCGATTTGTATCGAGGAGTCCGATCCGCCGTATCCGTCGCTCGAGAGCCTCACGCGCGGCCTGCCCGATCGGTCGCCCGAGGTGCGCACCGGCCTCGACGAGGTGGTGACGCTCTTCAGCTCCGGGGGAACGACCGGCAACCCCAAGGGCGTCATGATGACTCACCTCGCCTGGATGACGTGGATCGCGGCCTCGCAGCGCCTGCTCTGGCACGACCGAGCGATGCATCTCGTCGTCGCGCCGATGACGCACGCCGCCGGCGGGGTGACCCTGATGATGTCGGCGATGGGGGCGACGAACGTCATCCTGCCCGGCTTCGACCCCGTGCGCGTCATGACGGCGATCGAGCAGCACCGGATCACGCACCTGTTCCTGCCGCCGACGGCCGTCTACCGCCTGCTCGCGCATCCGGACGTTCGCCGGCACGACTACTCCTCGCTGCGCTATTTCAACTACGCCTCGGCGCCGATGGCCCTCGAGAAGATCAAGGAGGCGATGGAGGTGTTCGGCCCGGTGATGATGACGGGCTTCGGGCAGACCGAGCTCGGACCCAACACGACCTTCTTCTCCCCCGAGGATCACCGCAAGGTGCTTGCCGCGGGCGACGACCGGCGGCTGACGAGCGTCGGCCGTCCGACGCTCTTTGCGCGGGTCGAGGTCATGGACGACAGCGGCGCGCTGCTGCCTGCGGAAACGCACGGCGAGATCGTCGTGAGATCCACTGCGGTGATGAAGGGCTACTACAAGAATCCCGAGGAGACCGCGCGCGCCTCGCTCCACGGGTGGCATCATACGGGCGACATCGGCTTCAAGGACCGCGACGGCTGGGTGTACCTCGTGGATCGCAAGCGCGACATGCTGATCTCCGGGGGCTTCAACATCTTTCCATCGGAGATCGAGAAAGCTATCGTCGCTCACCCCGCCGTTCAGGACTGCGCCGTCGTCGGCGTGCCGGATGCGGACTGGGGCGAGGCGGTCAAGGCCGTTGTCGAGCTGAAGCCGGGGGCGGCCGTGGACGCCGCGGAGCTCGCCGGCTTCTGCCGGGCGCGCCTCGCCGGCTACAAGGTGCCGAAGTCGTTCGAGATCTGGCCGGAGCTGCCGCGCAGCGCCGCCGGCAAGGTCCTGCGGCGCAAGGTGCGCGAGCGCTTCTGGCAGGGCCGCGAGCGTAACATCTAGAGGCAAGCCATGTCCTTCAAGCATTTGCTGATCGATCACCGCGGCCGCGTCAGCTGGCTGTACCTGAACCGCCCGCAGGCGCTCAACGCGATCTCGTACGAGTGCATGCGGGAGCTGCGCCAGGCGTGGCTCGACTTGCGCGACCGCGAGGAGACGCGCGTCATCGTGGTGTCGGGCAAGGGACGGGGCTTCTGCGCGGGCGCAGACCTCACGGATGCGCCGAGCCCGGGCGAGGCGACGGGGCCGCAGGCGTCCTTTCTCGAGGAGGGCACCAAGATGGAGGAGGTGCTGCTCTCGATGCCGAAGCCCGTCATCGCGGCCGTGAACGGCGTGTGCTGCGGAGGCGGCCTCGAGCTCGCGATGATGTGCGACTTCATGATCGCCGCCGCCTCGGCCAAGATCGGAGATGCGCACGCCAACTTCGGCGCGCTTCCGGGAGGCGGCGCGACGGTGCGCTTGCCGCGCATCGTGGGCGTCAACTGGGCGCGCTACCTCATGTACACTGGCGAGCTGTTCCCCGCGCAGGACATGGCGACGATCGGCCTCGTCATCCGGGTGGTGCCGGACGGCGAGTTCGAGGGCGAGGTGCAGGCGCTGGCCGAGAAGATCGCGGGCAAGAGCCCGCTCGGGCTCCGGCGCATGAAGATGTTGATCAACGACGGCCTCGACATGCCCGCGAGCCTCGCCATGAAGATGGAGAAGCTCGTCTCGGCCGAGCACATGCGGTCGGCCGATGCGGCGGAGGGCGGCAGAGCCTTCAAAGAGAAGCGCAAGCCGGAGTTCCAGGGGAAATGACGAGGAGACTCTAGTGGATATCAAAGGCAGCGTGGCCGTCGTGACGGGCGGCGCTTCGGGTCTCGGCGAGGCGACGGTCGAGCGGCTGATCGCCGGGGGCGGCCGGGTGGGCATCTTCGACCTGAACGAGGAGCGCGGCCGCGCCGTCGCCGCGAGGCACGCGGGGCGCGCGCTCTTCGCGCGGGTGGACGTGGCGGATGAAGCCTCGGTGGCCGCCGGAATCGGCGCGGTGAAGGCGGCGTTCGGCGCCATCCACATCTGCGTGAGCTGCGCGGGCATCCCTGGGTTCGTCGGCCGCACCGTCAGCAAGAAGGGGCCGTTCCCGCTCGCGGAGTTCACCAAGGTGATCCAGGTGAATCTCATCGGCACGTTCAACGTCGCGCGGCTCGCAGCGGCGGAGATCCTGAAGAACGAGCCCGGCCCGAGCGGGGAGCGCGGCGTCATCATCAACACCGCCTCGCTCGCGGCGTTCGACGGTCAGATGGGACAGTGCGCCTACTCGGCGAGCAAGGCGGGGGTCGTCGGCCTCACGCTGCCGATGACCCGGGATTTCTCGCAGTTCGGCGTGCGAGTGTGCGCCATCGCGCCCGGCCTGTTCGAGACTCCGATGGGCGCCGGCGTGCCGCCCGAGGTGAAGGAGCGCCTGATCGGCACGCTCGAGTTCCCGAAGCGGATGGGCGCGCCGTCGGAGTTCGCGGCACTCGCGGCGCACATCGTGGAGAACGCCTACCTCAACGGCGAAGTCATTCGCATCGATGCCGGCACGCGCGCGCCGCCGCGGTGAGGCGCCTGCGGCGCGTCCGCGCGGAGCGGCGAGCGGGCGCCGCTGTAAAATGACCTCAGAAGGCGCGTAAGCTTCGCCCCATGAGACTCGCCAGCTTCCACGCGCTCGGCCGCGACCGCATCGGAGCGGCGCTCGGCGACGATGCGCTGATCGACCTCGCTGAGGCGGCCGCGGCGGCGGCCATCGGTGTAGTCGGGGGCGCGGGCATCGGCGCGGGCGCCGTCGGCGGCGCGGCGCTCGCGGACATGATTGCCCTCATCGAGGGCGGGGACGCCGCGCTGGGGGTTGCTCGACGCGCCGTTGACTATGCTCTCGCGCACCCCGGCGCAGTGCCTCGGTACCGAGCGGGCGAGATCCGCTGGCATCCGCCGGTGCGCCGCCCCTCGAAGCTCGTCTGCCTCGCGCTCAACAACAGCGCCAACGCGGACCGCATCCTGAGCGGACCGAAGCATCCCGCCTCCTTCATCAAGGGCGCGAACGCGCTCACCGGCCACGGCGAGCCGATCGTCATCAAGCCTGCGTACGGGCGCTGCCACCCGGAGCCCGAGCTCGCGCTGGTGATCGGGCGCAGCGCCAAGGAGATCCGGGTCGCCGACGCGTACGATCACGTCTTCGGCTACACGATCCACAACGACATCACCTCGCCCGCCATGCGCCGCGAGGACACCTTCCACTACCGGGCGATCCATCCCGCGAAGAACGATCCGTCGCAGATCGAATATGTCGATACCTGGGTCAGCTACCCGGGTCGGTACAAGGGAAGCGATACGTTCTCTCCGCTCGGTCCCTGGCTCGTCACGCGCGATGAGATCGCCGATCCGCATGCGCTCACCGTGAGCTGCCGTCACAAGGACGAGCTCGTGACCGAGGACAGCACGGCGAACCTCTTCTACAAGGTGCCGGAGGTGCTCGCCTTCCTGTCGCAGTTCATGACGCTGCTGCCGGGCGATGTCGTCTCGATGGGCACCGCCCTCAAGCGCTCGGCGCCCGGAGCGCGCGCGGTGCAGAACATCGAGCTCGACAAGCTCGGCGGGCCGGTCTCGGTGTCGATCTTGGGGATCGGGACCCTGACGAACCCGGTCGAGATCCGACCCTATTCGCTCGAGGCCCCGACCCGTCCGCTCGAGACCCCGCCCAACCCCCAGAGCCTCCGGTGAAGCCGCTCGGCGCGGTCCGCCGAGCATGAGACTCGCGCCGACCGCATCGCGACGAGCATGAGGATCAGCACCGATCGCATTCTCACGACTCACGTCGGCAGCTTGCCGCGCTCGCAGGCGGTGACGGATCTGCTGCTCAAGAAGGAGCGGAGCGAGCCCTACGATCCGGCGGAGCTCGAGCGTGTCGCCCGCGAGGCCGTGATCGACATCGTCGCGCGGCAGGTCGCCGCGGGCATCGACGTGGTGAGCGACGGCGAGACGGCGAAGATCGGCTACGCGACCTACATCAAGGACAGGCTCTCGGGCTTCGGCGGCGAGAACATGGCGAAGCCGCATCTCGACCTGCGCGACCATCCGGACCTACGCAAGCGCATGACCGCGTTCACGGGACCCCAGACCTTCCGGCGCCTGTGCTGCATCGGCCCGGTCGAGTTGAAGGACCCCGGCGCCGTGCAGCTCGACATCGCGCATTTTCGCGAAGCGCTCGGACGCACACCGGCGACCGACGCGTTTCTCAACGCGGCCTCACCGGGGGTGGTGTCGTCGTTCCAGCCGAACAGGTACTACCCGACGCACGAGGCCTACGTCGATGCGGTGGCCGAGGTCATGCGCGGGGAATACGAGGCGATCGTCGCGGCCGGCTTCGTGCTGCAGGTGGACTGTCCCGATCTCGCGATGTCGCGCCACACGGGATTCCAGGACCTCACGGAGGCGCAGTTCCTGCGCCGCGCCGAGCACCACGTCGAGGCGCTCAACACCGCGCTCAGGAGCATCCCGGCGGAGTCGCTGCGCATGCACATCTGCTGGGGCAACTACGAGGGGCCGCACGACCACGACATCCCGCTCGAGCGGATCCTGCGGATCGTGCTGAAGGCGAAGCCGCAGGCCGTCTCGTTCGAGGCCTCGAATCCGCGTCACGCGCACGAATGGACAGTCTGGCGCGACGCGAGGCTGCCGCAGGACAAGGTGCTCATTCCCGGCGCGCTCGACTCCTCCACCAACTTCGTGGAGCACCCGGAGCTCGTCGCCCAGCGGATCTGCGCGTTCGCGGACATCGTGGGGCGCGAGCGCGTCCTCGCGGGCACCGATTGCGGGTTCGGCACGTTCGCGGGCTACGGCAAGATCGACCCCGACGTGGCGTTCAAGAAGCTGCGCTCGCTCGCCGAGGGGGCGAGGATCGCGACGGAGCGGCTGTGGCGCTGAGCCTCCGCCCCAAGCATCGCGCTTGGCAGCGTTCGAGCGTCGCGCACGCCGCCGGCCGTGCGCTCGAGACCGCGGCCGGGCGGCTGGCGGACCGCATTCAACGAATGGGCGAGTATCGCGACACGCTCGTCAGGACGGAGGAGGGCTGGCGCATCGCCCGCCGAGAGGGGCGGCTCGTTCTCCACACGGGTGTATAATTACACTAACCTCGTGTATATTGGCGGGCGGTGGCAATCGCCGAAGGCTGCTCGGTCATGAAGAACGTCACGATCACGCTCGATGAGAAGACTGCCGCCTGGCTGCGCGTGCACGCCGCGAAGCGCGGTATGAGCGTCTCGCGGTTCGTGGGCGAAGTCCTACAGGAGCGCATGCTCGAGCTGCGGGCGTACAACGATGCCATGCGCAGCTTCCTCGGGCACATGCCCTTTGCATTCCAGTTCATCGGCGGCCGCCGCCCCACGCGCGAGGCGCTGCACGACCGCGGAGGGCCTGCATGAGCGCGAAAGCCCTGCACGAGCGCGAAGGGTCTGCGTGAGCGCGAAGATCCTGTGCGGGCGCGGAGAGTCTGAGTGAGCGCGGCGGTCTTCGTCGATTCGAATGTCCTCGTCTACGCGCGGCAGGCGAACGAGCCCGTCAAGCAGCCGCTTGCAGCGCAGTGGCTCGAGCGGCTCTGGCGAGAGCAGCTCGGCCGTACGAGCGTGCAGGTCCTCAGTGAGACCTACGTCACGCTCACTCGCAAGATCAACCCGGCTCTCGCGGCCGCGGACGCCTGGGGATACGTCTCGACACTCTTTGCGTGGGATCCCCAGCCGGTCGATGCGGCCGTTGCACGGCGCGCGCGCGACATCGAGCAGCGCTATCACCTCTCGTGGTGGGACAGTCTGATCGTGAGCGCGGCGCAGCTGCAGAACTGCGCGATGCTGCTGAGCGAAGACATGCAGGACGGCGCGCTGTTTGGAAGCGTCACGGTGCGCAGCCCCTTCACGCTCGGCATCTCCGAAGCCCCGGCGGCGTATGCCGCGGTCCCCGACGTGACTCGCCCGCATCGGCCGCGCGGCCGGCCCCGGCGCGCTGGCGCGTAGGGCAGCACCCATCACTGAGCCCATACCAGCCTGCGCCCGGCACTAGCGCTCAGCACTTAGCGCCAGCACTCCGCATCAGCGCCAGCACATCAGCGCTCAACGATCCGCGGCCCTCCGCGCATCGTCGCGGCTCATTCCCCAAGCTTCGAGGAGCTCCGTCACGCCTCGTCCGGTCGCCGGCGCGTGGGACGTGGGTGTGCCGGAAAAGCGCGGCGCGGCGGCGGGCGTCGGCGGATCGCCGATGAACACTTTCCGCGCCGCGTTGTGAGGGTGCGCAGGCGCCTCGCTCATGCTGAGAACCGGTGTCACGCAGGCGTCCGTTCCCTCGAGCAGCCGCGCCCATTCATCCCGGGTTTTCGTGCGAAAGACTGCGGCGAACGTCTCGTGGAGGCGAGGCCAGCTTGCCCGGTCGTCACGAGGCGGCAGCGTCGCCTCGTCGAGGCCCAGCGCGCGGACGAGCGCGCGATAGAACGGCGGCTCCAGCGCGCAGACGACGACATAGCGCCCGTCGGCGGTCTCGTACGTGCGGCCGTAAGGACAGCCGCCGTCGAGGAAGTTCGACTCGCGCTCGTCGCGCCACAGCCCGTGGCCGCTCAGCATGTAGATCATGCTCATGAGCGATGCGGCGCCATCCACCATGGCGGCATCGACGATCTGCCCTGGCCCGCCTGCGCGAACGTGGAGCAGCGCAGCGAGCACTCCCACGGCGAGATACAGTGCGCCACCGCCCATGTCCGCGACGAGATTGAGCGGCGGGCAGGGCGGTTGTCCGGCGCGACCGATGGCGTGCAACGCGCCCGTGAGCGCGAGGTAGTTGGGATCGTGCCCGGGCGCGTGGGCGAGCGGCCCACTCTGGCCCCAGCCCGTCATGCGGCCGATCACGAGGTGCGGATTCGCGGCGAGGCACACCTCGGGGCCGACGCCGAGCCGCTCGAGCACGCCCGCGCGGAAGCCCTCGATCAGCACGTCCGCATGCGCGAGAATCTCGAGGAAGCGTGTCCGCCCGCCGGCGTCCTTCAAATCGAGCGTGAGCCAGCTGCGGCCGCGCCAAATAGGATCCTCTTGCGGCGGCACCGGGAACACCGGAGGGCCGTGCTGCGGCGGAGCGATGCGCAGTATCTCGGCGCCCATGTCGGCGAGCAGCATGGCGCAGAACGGCGCCGGCCCGACCCCTGCGAGCTCCACCACGCGAACGCCATGCAGGGGCCCACGGCCGCTTCGCGACCGTTCGCGACGGCTCCGCGCAGATCCGCTACCGCGCCCCGCCGGTCCGCTACCACGCTGCGCAGATCCGCTACCGCGCTGCGCAGGTCCTCCGCGGCCCCGCGCAGGTTTGCGGCCGCTCTGCGCAGGCCCGCTGCGGCTCGGTGCAGATCCGCGGCCGCTGTCGGAGGGCCTGCGACGACCTGCAGAATGTCCACTCGCTCGCCGGGGCGCAGTCACTTCGGATTCTCCTCGCGCGCCGACTTGTAGCGGCCCGCGCGTTCTAGTAGCGTCTCGCACGCTTCCGAGTCAAGTCCTGCCCGTGAGAGGTTTGAGAGTGGCGCGCACCAAGAGCCTGACCCTCCGCGACCGAATCGCGATCGACGACCTGCTGGCGCGCTACGCCTGGGCCCTCGACACCGGGGACGTCGAGGGCTTCGTCGCCTGCTTCACCCCCGACGCCGTGGTGATCGAGGAGGTGTTCGAGGAGCCGGACCGCTGGGAAGGGCGCGACAGCATCCGCCGCCTGGCCGAGCACTACCGGTCCGTCCCGGACTTTCCGGGCCGCCAGCACCACGTGAGCCAGGTGCTCGTCGAGGGGAATTCGCGGCGCTGCGCGATACGCTCGTTCGTGTTCGTCACCGAATGCCGGGGCGAGCCCCCTTACCTCACGCGCTTCGCCGGCTACTACGAGGATCGCGCCGTCAAAGTCCGCGGGAGCTGGCTGTTCGCGGAGCGGATCATCCGCCTGTGGGACGGGCCCGCGCTCGCGCGCTTCCCCGGACGCGATGGCACGCGCACGCCGCGCAAGCGACCGCCGCAGCTCGTCATACGAAAGGGGGCTTGAGATGCCGAGAGCCGCTCGATCTCGCGTGTCGCGCCGCGCGGCGGAGGAGGCCGTGCGCACGCTGCTGCGCTGGGCGGGCGAGGATCCGCAGCGCGAAGGTCTCCTCGACACCCCGAAGCGCGTGGTGAACGCCTACCGGGACTGGTTCTCGGGATACGCGGTGGATCCCCGCGAGTACATGCGGCGCACGTTCGAGGAGGTCAACGGCTACGACGAGCTCGTCGTGCTCCGCGACATCTCCTTCGAGTCGCATTGCGAGCACCACATGGCGCCGATCATCGGCCGCGTGCACGTCGGCTACCTCCCGAGCAACAAGGTGGTCGGCATCAGCAAGCTCGCGCGGGTGGTCGAAGGCTATGCCCGCCGCTTCCAGGTGCAGGAGAAGCTCACCGCGCAGATCGCCGCGTGCATCGACGAGGTGTTGAAGCCGCGCGGCGTCGGCGTCGTGGTGGACGCCGTGCACCAGTGCATGACGACTCGCGGCGTTCACAAGCGCGGCGTATCGATGGTCACCAGCAGTATGGTCGGCCTGTTTCGCAGCGACGCGCGCACGCGCGCCGAGTTCCTGCGCTTCATCGACATTCGAGGCGCCGCCGAGGCCTGAGGAGCGTCCCGACCTCGAGCGGTGCAGCGCGCGCGACGCGCTCGGGGTGCGGCTCAGAAGGGATAGTTGAGGCCGGTGAAGATCGCGGCTCCCTCGCTGCCGTAGCCCACATCGACGTAGCCCACCACGAAAGGCAGCGCGAGGCCCCGCACTCCGAGGCCGATCACCTTGTGCAGGTCCGCCACGGGATCGTCTCCCATTTGATGGAAGACCTCGCCCATGTCCATGAAGGGCGTGAGCTCCAGTGTGACTTGAGTGGAGAAGGCGTCGATCGTCGTGATCCGCTTGCGGTACTCGACGCTGAGGGAGGACGAGTCGCGATCGACGAAACGTCCGCTGCCGAAGCCGCGCAGGAGTTGATCGCCGCCGATGACGGACTGATCGCCTCCGATGCTGCTCAACGCCCAGAACGGAATGTCGCGGGTCCGGTTGGTCTCCGGCATGTAGCGCAGCGCGAAGTGGACCGCGAGCACCGCATCGTCGGGCAGCGACCAGAAGTCGCGGCCGTCGATGCCGAACTCGCTGTACAGGCTCGCGTTGAGGAATCCGGCGCGG